>NZ_AKVH01000107.1:0-249693 GCF_000278565.1 Pseudomonas sp. Ag1 | reverse complement strand
CATGTGAGAGTAGGTCATCGTCAAGATTAAATTCCAGAACCCCTGATTGCTTATGCAGTCAGGGGTTTTGTTTTGGGCGGTCGGAAAGTATGGCGAGCTTGCTGGCGAAAAACTCCAACGGTAACGCGGGCTACCTGATGCCACGCATTGGTCTAAATCCCCTCGTCCCAATCCCCCCTCGCGCGCACAAACGCTACTGAATCCCCCGACAAATTTGCACAGTTATTTCTGAACCAGAACACTAGAATAGGCACCTAATCTTTTTTAGAGTCCGAGCCCTATATGCCCGACCCGGTTGATACCCTTGAGGTGTCAGACTTACCGCTGGACGAACTGGTGGCATGCCATGAGTGCGACCTGCTGATGCGCAAGCCGGAGCTTGCCCGCGGTGAGAAGGCCCAATGCCCGCGCTGCGGCTACGAGCTGTACGCTCACCGCCACAACGTCGTTGAACGAAGCCTGGCGTTAGTGCTTGCGGCGCTATTGTTGTACGTCCCCGCGAACTTTTTACCCATCATGCAGCTCAATCTACTCGGGCAGTCCTCGCAGGACACCGTATGGACCGGCGTCGTCGGCCTGTTCGACACCGGCATGCAGGGCGTCGCCGTGGTGGTGTTCCTCTGCAGCATGGGCATTCCGTTGCTCAAGCTCCTGTGCCAACTGGCGGTATTGCTGAGCATTCGCTGGAACATCGGTCGCAGCTACGGCCTGCTGTTTTATCGCATTTACCACCACCTCAAGGACTGGGGAATGCTCGAGGTGTACCTGATGGGCGTGCTGGTGGCGATCGTAAAACTGGCTGACATGGCCACTATCACCGTAGGGCTCGGTCTGGCCTGCTTCGTCAGTCTGTTAATGGTCCAGATACTGCTGGAGGTGGTCATGTCACCTCACCAGATCTGGGAAGCGCTGTCAGGAGAGGATGCTCATGCGGGCGATTGATGCGGGCATTCTGATCTGTACCGAATGCCACGAACTAAACAAACAAGACCCGGACACCGACGAGCAAACCTGCACCCGTTGCGGCGCGCTGGTCCACGCCCGTCGTCCGAACAGCCTGACGCGCACCTGGGCGCTGCTGATCACGGCAGCCATCTTGTACATCCCGGCCAATTTGTTGCCGATCATGACCGTAAGCTCCCTGGGCCAAGGCGATCCGAGCACCATCATGTCCGGCGTGATCCAGTTGATGCAGCACGGCATGTTCCCGATCGCCGCTGTAGTGTTCATCGCCAGCATTCTGGTGCCCACCTTCAAGCTGGTGGGCATCGGCTTGTTACTGTTCTCGGTGCAGCGTCACCAGCCACTTTCCGCGCAACAACGCATTATCATGTACCGCTTTATCGAGTTCATTGGCCGTTGGTCCATGCTGGATATCTTCGTGATTGCCATCCTGGTGGCGGTCGTAAACTTTGGGCGACTTGCCAGTGTCGAGGCCAATCTCGGTGCCGTAGCGTTCGCCAGTGTGGTGATCTTGACGATGCTTGCCGCAGTAACTTTTGATCCCCGACTGATTTGGGATAACACGGAGTCGGACGACGACCATGAGTGATTTGCCTAAGGCTAAAACCCGCCCAGCTTCCAACTGGTCGGCCATTTGGGTGCTGCCCCTGATTGCCCTGATCATCGGTGGCTGGTTGGGATGGCGTGCGTACAACCAGCAAGGTATCGAGATTCAGGTACGCTTTGAAAGCGGCGAAGGCATCCAGGCCAACAAGACCGAAGTGGTCTACAAAGGCATGTCCGTGGGTAAGGTCAAAACCCTGGCCCTGGATGACGAAGGTAACAATCGCGGGGTGATTGCTACCATCGAGATGAACAAGGATGTGGAGCAATACCTCAAGACCAACACCCGCTTCTGGCTGGTAAAGCCAAGTGTCAGCCTGGCCGGGATCACCGGCCTGGAAACCCTGGTCTCGGGTAACTACATCGCCGCCAGCCCAGGCGATGGTGAGCCGACGCGCAAGTTCAAGGCCCTGTCCGAAGAACCGCCTTTATCCGACGCCAAGCCCGGCCTGCACCTGACGATCAAAGCTGATCGACTCGGCTCGCTGAACCGTGGCAGCCCGGTGTTCTACAAGCAGATCCAGGTCGGCCAGGTCAAAAGCTACCTGCTCTCCGAAGACCAGACCACCGTTGAAATCAAGGTCTACATCGAGCCGACCTACGCCAGCCTGGTGCGTAAACACACGCGTTTCTGGAACGCCAGCGGCATCAGCATCGACGCCAACCTTTCCGGCGTAAAAGTCCGCAGTGAATCCCTGGCCAGCATCGTTGCCGGCGGTATCGCCTTCGCCACGCCGGAGAACCGCAAGGACAGCCCACCGACGGACCCGAGCCTGCCGTTCCGCCTGTACGAAGACTTCGATGCAGCCGCGGCGGGCATCAAGGTCAAAGTCAAACTCACCGACTTCGAAGGCCTCCAGGCGGGCCGCACCCCGGTGATGTACAAAGGCATCCAGGTCGGCAGCCTGAAAACCCTGAAGATCGATCCGGACCTGTCCAGCGCCAATGCCGAGTTGACCCTCGACCCACTGGCCGAAGACTACCTCGTCCAGGACACCCAATTCTGGGTAGTCAAACCGTCTATCTCCCTGGCGGGCATCACCGGGCTGGAAGCGTTGGTCAAAGGTAACTACATCGCCATCCGTCCCGGCGACAAGGGCACCGCGCCACAACGGGAGTACGTCGCCCGGGCCAAGGCGCCGCCACTGGACCTGCGTTCCCCCGGCCTGCACATGGTGCTCTTCACCGACAACCTCGGTTCCCTGGATGTCGGCAGCCCGATCCTCTACAAGCAGGTCAAGGTCGGTTCCGTGCAGAGCTACCAGTTCTCCCGCAAGAACAAGCAACTGGTGATCGGCGTCCATATCGAGAAAGAATACGAAGGCCTAGTCAATGGTTCGACCCGTTTCTGGAATGCCAGCGGCGTGACCCTGACCGGTGGGCTTACCGGCGGCATCCAGGTGAAAAGCGAATCCCTGGCCAGCCTGATGGCGGGCGGTATCGCCTTCGAAACCCCGGAGCCGAATGTGCCGCTGAAAAAGCGCATCCCGCGTTTCCGTCTGTTCCCGGATCGCGAAGCCGCCAACCAGCACGGTACGTTGGTGACCATCAAGGTCGACCGCGCCGATGGCCTGCGCCCGGGTACGCCAGTGCGCTTCAAGGGCCTGGACGTAGGCAAGATCGAAAGTGTCGACCTGAGCGCCGACATGCAATCGGTGCTGCTCAGCGCGCGTATCACCCAGGTGGCCGACCGCATTGCACGGGCCGGCAGTCAGTTCTGGGTGGTCAAGCCTGAACTGGGCCTGATGAAAACGTCGAACCTGGAAACCCTGGTGACCGGCCAGTACATTGAAGTACAGCCAGCGACCAAAAGCATCGGCCCACAGAAGAGTTTCGTCGCGCTGGACAAGCCGCCAGAAGCCGTTCATCAGGAGGAGGGCCTGAGCCTGGTACTCAGCGCCGCACGCCGTGGCTCGTTGAAGGAAGGCGTTCCGGTCACTTACCGCGAAGTCACCGTAGGCAAAGTTACCGGCTACGAGCTGGGCCAGACCGCCGACCGTGTGCTGGTTCACATCCTGATCGAGCCCAAGTACGCGCCTCTGGTGCGCAGTGGCAGCCGGTTCTGGAACACCAGCGGCTTCGGGCTCGACTTCGGCTTGTTCAAGGGCGCGACTGTTCGCACGGAGTCCCTGGAGACCCTGGTCGCCGGCGGCATCGCCTTTGCCACGCCGGACGGCGAGCGTATGGGCAACGCTGCACGGCCCCAGCAGACCTTCCCGCTGTTCGACAAGTTTGAAGATGAATGGCTGACCTGGGCCCCTAAAATCCCACTCGGCAAATAGACCGAGGCGCGGCCTTCGCGAGCAAGCCCGCTCCCACATTTGACCCAGTTCCCATTGAAGGAACCCGATTGAATGTGGGAGCGGGCTTGCTCGCGAAGAGGCCCTCAAGAACACCAAAAAAAGGCCGCGATCCAGAAGATCGCGGCCTTTTTGCATTTCAGCGCAACTGATTAAACCTCATCCAGCTCCGGCTCATCCGCCTGCACATTCACCGTTGCCTTCACCACATCGTGACGACGGATGTACTTCCAGTCCGCCTCATCAATGTAGATCCCGTTCGGCCCGCTGCCGCCTTCCAGGTCGATTGCCACCTGGGCGGAAACCTGCGGCTTCACACTCGCCAGAATCGGCACGAAGCCCAGTTGCAAGCTGGTCTCCAGCAATGCCGCCTGGTTCTTCTCATCGATGTCCGCGGCTTCATCGAGGTAGTACGGCAGGCGCACACGACCGGCCTGGTCGCGGTCCATCAAGTGCAGCAACAAATACATGTTGGTCAGCGCCTTGATGGTCATGGTGGTGCCGTTGGAGGCGGCGCCATCGATGTCGGTGTGAATGATCGGCTGGCCGTTGACCTTGGTGATCTCGAACGCCAGTTCGAACAAGTCCTTGAGGCCCAACTGGTTATGGTTGGCCGCAACCAGGCGCGCCAGGTATTCCTTGGCTTCCTCGTTCTTGTTGTCCTGCTCGGCGCTCTGGCTCAGATCGAACACCGACAGGGTTTCGCCTTCTTCATACTGACCGGCACTGTGGATGATCTGGTCGATATGCTTGAGGGCTTCCTTGTTCGGCGCGAGCACGATGCGGAAGCTCTGCAGGTTGGACACCTGGCGCTTGTTGATCTCACGGTTGAACAACGCCAACTGGTGCTCAAGGCTGTCATAGTCGCTGCGGATATTGCGCAAGGTGCGCGCGATATCCGTGACCGCCGCCCGCCGGGCCTTGCCCAGGGTCAGGGCTTCATCGGTACGGTGCGCGTAAGCGTTGATCAGCAGGTGCAGGCGGCGCTCCATATCGTCTTCACTGTCGAACTTGGCCACGCCCTTGAGGCGCACCTGTGCGTACAGCGCGTCGATCTGGCCATCAGCGCGCAGCAGGCCTTGCCAGCTGTCCTGGTAGTCATTGAGCAGCGGCAGCAGGTTGTCCATGGAATCGTCGACCGGGTCCATGAACGGCGTACCAAACGGCAAGTCTGCCGGCAGCAACTGGCGACGACGCAATGCGTCATCCAGGGTGCGCTGCTTGGCTTCCATATCACCAATCTGCCGGCCTACCAATTGCAGCTTGGCCGACAGTTGCTGGACGCGCTCGGTAAACGCATCGCTGGAGCGTTTCAATTCGTCCTGGGCCGCTTCCATCTGCGCCAGGCTTTCCAGCTTCTCGCCTTCCTCGGCGCTCAGGGTTTGTGCACGGCGGAAATCTTCCAGCGCCTTCTGCGCGTCCAGTACCTGTTGGTAAAGCGCTTCAGTCTGGGTCTTGCTCGCCGCGCGGTCGGCCGCCACGGCTTGCTGGGTTTTCAGTTGCTTGAGTTCTTTTTCCAGACGCTCTTTCTGGTCGCGCAACGCGGCGCGGTCAGCCAGTGCCTGCAACGCCGGTGGCTCGATGTGCGAGATGTCGATGGCCAGCCCCGGCACTTCAAAACGCTCGCCCTTGAAGCCATCAAGGATCTGCTCCAGGGATTTCACCCACAGGCCGTCCTCGTCCAGCGTGATGCCATGCTCACCCAGCGGCAAGCTGAACAGCGAACTGTTGAACAGGCGCATCAGACGCTCGACATCCTGCTGCGAGAATTCTTCCCGCAGCTTGGCGTAGCTGTTGTTGTCGGCGTGATCGAGTTGCTGCTTCACCGACTTCAGGCGTTTTTCCAGGTCCCGCAGACGTTCATCCAGATCCTCGGCGCTGAACTGACGCGACTGCGCCAAGGCCCCGGCCAGTTCATCGTGAGCATCCTTGGCGGCCAGCAGTTGCTGCTCCAGCACCTTGACGTCATCCACCAGCGCGAAGCGGTGCTTGAGCACTGACAGCTCACCCAGCCAGCGCTGAATCCCGCTGATTTCCCGCTCCAGGCGCATCAGCTCCTGAGTGCCGCCGCGCTGGTCGTTCTGCAGCGAATCCTGCTCGTTGCGGTAATGCTCGGCCTGGATCGTCAGTTCTTCCTTGCGCGCACTGGCGTAGTCCGACCAGGTGCCCAGCAACGAATCCAGCAGCGGTGACAGGCGATGCAGCTTGCCCCGCAGAATGTCCCGCTGCTTCACGCCGTTGGCCAAGGCTTCTACCAGAGGGCCGGCAGCCACCAGCGAGTTGTAGTCCTGCTCCATGCGTCGTACATCGCGGAAGGCTTCTTCGCACGCCGCGATGTAATCGACACTGCCGGAACGCAGGCTGTGTTCGAACGCATCCAGAAACAGCTGCTTCAACTTGGCCGCGGTGATTTCCCGCATGTGCAGCAAATTGATAAACAGCGCGCGGAAGGTCTTCAGGCTCTGCTCGCTGGTGGAGCGCAGCGGAATCAGGGTCAGGTCCAGCGGGATCGACGTATGGCCGCCCACCAGCAAACGCCGCAGCTCATCGGGCTTGAGCTCATAGGCTTTCAGGCCTTCGCGCTCAAGGTTGGTGAACAGCTCTTTCTGGCGCAGGCAGGTGTCGTTCTTCTGGTAGTGCGCCAGGTCCAGCTTGCCGGCGTAGGCAAAGAACTGGTGACCGAAACCACCGCCCGGGCCGCGACCGACCACGCCGATCACGTGCGGGCCATGGGGAAGCGAGACTTCCACGAGGATGTAGCTGGTGTCGGTGGCAAAGTAGAAACGCCGGGATTGCTCCAGGGTGTACTTGCCGAAACTCATGTCCGACATGCGCGCCAGAATCGGGAACTGCAAGGCGTTGATCGACGCCGATTTGCCAAGGTTGTTCGCGCCGTACACCGACAGCGGTTCTTCCAGCGGGAACAGGCCCAGGCTGTAACCGGCGGTGTTCAAAAGGGCGAAGCGGCGAATGCCGTAGCGTTCCTTGCTCATGCGTCGGTCTCCTGTTCTTCTGCAATGGCGCGGGCCAGGGCGTCTTCTTCGCTTTCTTCTGCAAAGTCACTCAAGTCCAGCGGGTCATCGGTCTTCAGCAGTTTTTCATCGCTGTCTTCGTCGATGATCACCGGGGCCGGCAACGGCAATACGCTGTGGATGCTCGCGGCCAGGTCGCGGTCTTGCTGGACCGAGAGGCACACATCGAGGAAGCGGTGCATCGGCGGCAGGAAGCGGTAGATGCCGTTCTCTTCACCGGCAAAACCCAGCTGGGTCATGCGGCGCATGATTTTTTCTTCCAGTTCCTCGACGGTCTGCACTTCGGCCTGGATAAACAGGTCGCGGTACTTTTCCAGCAACGACGGCAGTTCGTCACGGCCCAGGCTGCCACCGTCGAGCACGGCGATCGGATCGCGGCCCTGGTCGGCCAGGTGCTCGACGATGATGAAGGTGAACAACGCCAGGCGCTGGGCGGTCTTGTTGACCTGCGCGGCGGCCACGGCCGAGTCCGGCACGAAGTAGTAGAAACCTCGCGTGTCGCACACCAACTCAAAGCCCAGGGCCTTGAACAACGTGCGGTACTGGTCCTGGAAGTTCGACAGTTGGGCGTACAGCTCCGGGTCGCGGCGGCTGACGTGGTAACCCTTGAACAGCTCGCGAAAGATCGGCGCCAGCTGGGACAGTTCGGATAGATCAAGATGCATGAGGGGTGCTCGCAGAATTCCCGGCCGTATCAATACTGGCTGGAAGCAGGGCGAATGAGCGCAGGCTGACCTGGTGCTCGTGAGTGTGGTAATCCCGTCGTTCCAGACGTTCACGCTTGAAGCGTTTTTCCCGCGACAGGCGTGAGAACCAGTACAGCAACTCGTCGGTTGCGCCGTCCGGTTCCTGCTCCAGCAGCCAGGTCATCAGGTCCGGCATCGGCAGCGCGTCTTCACAGCGCTCGAGCATTTCCTTGACCGTGCGCGGTGCGCGAGGGGCTTCGCCCTTGTGGGATTTATGCGCCTTGGGGAAACGCGCCGGCTTCGGTTCGAAGTTGGCCAGGGCGTACACGTAGGCTTCGACCTGGCTGGCACTGCCAAGAAAGGTGCTTTGCGGCCGGGTGAACATCGGCATCGCCGCTTGCGGCACCGCGTCCAGGCCCTTGCGGCGAATCGCCGACAAGGCCAGCGCCGCGCCCCGGGTCACGGCATTGTGCCGGCGCGCTTCTTCCCGCAACGGCAGCAGCAGTTCCCGGGCGTGACGCAAGGTCAGTTGGGCGCTGGTCTGCATTTCGAGGATGCGCGCGTGGGTGCGCAGCAGCATGTCGTCGTCCACCAGGTGGCCGAGGCGCTGCTGCTCGGTGAGCATGCGCAACAGTACGTTTTCCACCTTGCGCACGCCTTGTTCGAAGGCGCCGTCGGCGTTCACCAGTTGAATCATCGGCTCGACGTATTCGTCCCAGGTCGCCAGTACTTCGGCGTAGCGCTGGCGCAACGGGATCTGCCGGTCGCTGGTCTTGGCGCGATCGGCCACGGCAGCGAGGGCCTGTTCGTCGTTGGCGAGTTTTTTCAGCACGTCGCGCACGCGCATGTCCAGCAGGCGCAGTTGGCGCGCCAGGTCATGGCCGTCGCGGATGTCGAAGGCGTCCTGGATATAACCCGCCAGGCGCTCAAGGTGGCGCAGGTAGGCTTCGATTTCCAGGCACAGGCCTAGCCGGTGCTCCTTGCGAAGATACGCCAGGAAGTCGTGGATCTGTGCGTTGAGCTCGAAACGGTTCGGGCTCTTGGCGACAGGCACCAGGATATCCAGGCGAATCCACACGTCCAGCAGGCTGGTGATGTCCTGTGGCGTGCTGTCCAGTTGTTGGGCGGCCAGCTGGGCGCGCAGTTCGCTGAGGCTCAGGGTGCCTTGGTCGAAGTGTTCGCACAGTGGCTCAAGCAGGGCCCAGTGTTCGGCGAGGGCGCGCAAGACGCGCTTGGGTTCGATCATCGGAATGGCCGGCTGGTTAGCGATTAAAAGCAGCGATTGTACTGCATCGGTGCCGGGATTTATCCACAGCCGGTCGTGAGGCGCTCACCGGAGCGATCAACTGCGGGCGATCTTCGTCGAAGGGCGGTAGAATCCCTGTTCTTTAGTTATCCACAAGTGGCCGACCTTTGCTTATCGAGTCCCGACGTCGCGCTTACTTGACCGCCATGCAGGTGGTCAACTGGCTGCCGCGCACTGAATTACCGTTCGCCGCCCCTTCGCGGCCCGAGCTGCTGGAGGCCCCGGAACCGTTCGAGGCTTTCGAGCCTTCGGGTGAGGAGGCGGCTGCGCCGGTGCCGCTGGTCAAGCCCGTGGCAGAAACCCCGGTGGTCCGGCCAAAGGTCGAAGTGCCGCGCCCGTCGCCGGTGGCCAAGCCGGTCGTCGCCGAAGAGGCGCCTGCCGTGGTCAAGGCTCCGGTCGTACCGCCGCCACGCTTTGCCCTGCAACTGCTGCGGGCCGGGCGATGCCTGCTGCTGGTGGAGTTACCCACAGGCGAGCGCTTCCAGGCCCGCGACCCGGCCTATCTGCTGCTCAAGGACATGTTGCGCGCCGCCGGCCTGCCCGACAGTCCGCAAATCGTTGGCGAGCCGGTGCGCTGGCCGCTGCTGGCCCGGGGCACCATGGACCAGGGCCCGGAAGCTGCACGGGATTTTGTGCAAGGTTTTGTCTCGGCGCGCCTGGAAGACGAACCCTGCGTGTGCCTGTGGCTGATCGGCCTGCCCGCCGTGCGTTTTGCCGGCGAAGCGAATGCCGAGGCCTGGTACCGCGAACTGCAGGTCGAAGGCCTGGGCTCCGTCTGGGCCCTGCCGGGCCTGGAACTATTAATGGAAGAGCCACAGCGTAAGGCTGATGTCTGGCAAGCCATGCGCCGGCTGATGGCGCGCTGGAAAAGTACCGATGAGTGAAGCTTTATCCTTCCGCCCGATGACCGAGGCGGACCTCGACGCTGTACTGAAGATCGAATACGCAGCGTTCAGCCACCCCTGGACCCGCGGGATTTTTCTCGACGGGCTGGGCAAATACCAGATCTGGCTGATGTTCGAAGGTGAGCAGCAGGTGGGTCACGGGGTGGTGCAGATCATCCTCGATGAAGCGCATTTGCTGAACATCACCGTCAAGCCGGAAAACCAGGGCCGTGGCCTGGGCTTGAGCTTGCTGGAGCACCTGATGTCCCGGGCCTACGAGGCCAAGGCGCGGGAATGTTTCCTGGAAGTGCGCGACAGCAACACCGGCGCGTTCCGGCTGTACGAGCGTTATGGTTTCAACGAAATTGGCCGTCGGCGGGATTATTACCCCGCCGTCGGTGGCCGCGAAGATGCGGTCGTGATGGCCTGCACCCTGGTCGACTAAACACAGGGCCCAATGTGGGAGCGGGCTTGGTGGGAGCGGGCTTGCTCGCGAAGGCGATGGTCCAGTCGCCAGATGTAATGACTGACACACCGCCTTCGCGAGCAAGCCCGCTCCCACATTCAGTTCGGCAGGGTGTCAGCGGTTGCCGTCTACTGGATCGATATCGGCCAACTCGGCCTCATCCAGGCCATTGCCGCCGCCGATCTCGTCTTCATCGACGATACTCAAATCGTAATCCGCCGGATGGTCTTCACCTGCTTCCTGCGCATCCCGCGCGCCATCCTCATGGATCAGCGTTTCCGGGCTCATGTCATCATCGGTTGAGTCATGATCGTCAGTGGAAGCACCGGTCATCCCGGCTTCGCGCACCCGTTCGTCG
The DNA here is from genome assembly GCF_000278565.1 of Pseudomonas sp. Ag1. Classification (NCBI taxonomy): domain Bacteria; kingdom Pseudomonadati; phylum Pseudomonadota; class Gammaproteobacteria; order Pseudomonadales; family Pseudomonadaceae; genus Pseudomonas; species Pseudomonas sp. Ag1. The sequence continues at coordinate 239,095 of NZ_AKVH01000107.1, read as the reverse complement.
GGCATCAGGTGCTCACGCTCCCGAGGCGGAATTTCGTCGCCGATTTCCGCAGTCGGCTCCTCCTTGTCAAAATCCAGCTCGCGCATTTCGCCCATGCGATCTTCGTTGTCATCAATCGGTTCCGGCTGTGTAGCGCCGTAGGGACGTCGTGATTCAGTCATGGCGATTCCTCATACTGTGGGGCTTATAGTGTGTGGACAGGCATGGCTCCCCAAGATTCAAGAAATTGCCGCCGGCTATCTTTATTGTTGGCGTGACCCGGACGGGCGGTCGAGTGTCAAAACTGCGCATCATTCCTGAGGCTTTCCCTGATGAACGAACTACAAGACTTGCTTGATAACAACGAACGCTGGGCGGATGCGATCAAACAGGAAGATCCCGAATTCTTCGCCAAGCTCGCCCGCCAGCAAACCCCGGAATACCTGTGGATCGGCTGTTCCGACGCCCGCGTGCCGGCCAACGAGATCGTCGGCATGCTGCCTGGCGACCTGTTTGTGCACCGCAACGTGGCCAACGTGGTATTGCACACCGACCTCAATTGCCTGTCGGTGATCCAGTACGCAGTCGACGTGCTCAAGGTCAAACACATCCTGGTGACCGGCCACTATGGCTGCGGTGGCGTACGCGCCTCGATGCAGGACAACCAGTTGGGCCTGATCGACGGCTGGCTGCGCACCATCCGTGACCTGTACTACGAAAACCGCGACGTGCTGGCCCAGTTGCCCACGGAAGAGGAACGCGTAGACCGCCTGTGCGAACTGAACGTGATCCAGCAGGTGGCCAACGTCGGCCACACCAGCATCGTGCAGAACGCCTGGCACCGCGGGCAGAGCCTGTCGGTTCATGGCTGCATTTACGGGATCAAGGACGGCCGCTGGAAAAGCCTGAACACCACCATCAGTGGCTTCGAGCAATTGCCGCCGCAATACCGCCTGCGCCCGCTGGGTGCGGTCTAAGGGCTTTTGCGTTCGCGCCACTGCTCCATGAATTGCTGACCCTCGGGATTCAACGGCTCCTTCATGCCGGTGATCCAGCCCCGACAGTTGAGCTCGCCGCACTGGCAGCGAAACTGTCGGAACAATACGTCCTCGGTGTGGGCGTAATCCATGGTCAGCAGGGCACCGGCGGGAATGGGCTGAACGGACCACAGTTCCAGGTACGTCATGTCGAGAAACGCGTTCGGGTTGCACGAGTGCGAAATCAGGCCACTGAACCACGGGTCGTACAAGTGGATACGCGAGGACATCTGCACCGTATGCAGGCGCCGCTCATTCAATGCGTAGCCGGACACCCTGGCGATGCACATACGGCTGTCAAAGGTGACGCGGGTCTTGACTCCGTCGCCTGAACCGTCTCGGGTACGCACCACTTCATAGTCGCGAGCGCGGGGGTAGCCGTGTTCGGCGAGGGCGGTCGCGAACGGGTAAAGACACTTGCTCACAGCGGTTTTAGCCTTGTCCATGGCTTGAGTTTTCATGACTCTCCAGGAGGGGCTGCATCGACCTGCCGGTGGTGTCTTGACTGCCAGTCTTGCAGCGGATGGGCGCGGCTCAAGACTCGCTTAAGTGGGAGCCAATTTCTACTGTCAAATCTGACAGTAGAAATTGGCTATCTTTTATGTAGGAAAACGCCCTTCTGGCAGCCTGCTTCAGAGCGCCGGTGCTTCAATCGCCGGTTCTGGCACTGCGCTTTTCAATTGCCTCAGCTGGGTCTTGATCGCCGGCTGGGCACACTTGGCGTTCGCTTGATCGGGCGTCAGCTCGCGGATAGAGGTGTAGAACAGTTCGCAGGTCTGCTCCTTGCGCGTTACCTGCCAGGTGTTCATGCAGCCTTTGAGCTGCACATTCGGATCGCTGGCGGGCTTCTGGCCCATCGAGGCCTGCCAGCAGGCGGCGCTCAAGTCCTGGCCCATCACCTTCAAACCGGCCTCGTCGGCCTTTTGCTCGTCACCGTCGTAGGTGTCGGGGTTGGCGGCATACCAGATGTAGCTCGGGTGATTGGCACCCAGTACGGCGACCTGGCTCCCGACGGCCGGGCTGATTTGCGCCAGGCCCAGTACGGCAACGGTTTGCCCGTATTGCTGCTTGATCCAGCTGCGCACCGGCGCGCCGAAGGCCACCATCGGCAACGCGCCGCCCGCGTGCTGGCTCAGCTCCTTGACCATCCGGGTCTGATAGTCGGTGAAGTAACCGTACACACCTTCCAGGTCCTTGCCCGCCGTGGCAGGGGCGGCGATCGGGGCGATGTCGATGATGGTCTGGTATTCCGGCGTCTGGGTCGCCGGGATGCCATTGGCCGTGAGCAAGGTCGCCCAGCGGTCGGTGGTGGCCGACTCCAGGTAGTCCTGGAAGTGGGTCAGGGAATAATCCGGCGGGAAGTGCAGCAGCTCGATGCTCTTGCGGTTTTCCAGGGCCATGCCCAGCGGCAGGAACAGGTACCAGTTGAACTGCCATTTGCCATCACCATTGAGTTTGCTGGCGCCCTGGTAAGCCAGGTCGGCGGTATCGAGCAAGGTGGTCAACGGCTGGCCATAACCGTCTGGCACACCGCTGAACGTGGCCAGCACCTGGTCATGCTCGGTCTTGACGCTGACTTTGGCCCGGCTGTAACCGTCGCGTTGCAGGCTCTGGTTCAGGTAGTGCTCGACGGTCTGTTCCAGCGTCCAGGGACGAAAACAGATGACGCTGCAATTGTTCGGGTACGCGAACAACTGGGTGACCCGTTGCGGGGTACCCAGCGGTACGGTGATATCAGCCTGTACGACCGCACTCAAGGTCAGTGCGGCCAGGGTGAAGGACAACCTGGTGAGTTTGAACATGGATGGTTCCCTGTCAGCGAAAGCCCGTCTGCGCGGGGTGAATGCCCACCCTCACACAGTAGCGGTTGACCGGGAAAAGCGCGTAGAAAAACTGCGCGCTTGTCGCTTTTGAGCAAGTGCGTCTACACCTTGAAGTGCAGGGCGTTGGTCAGGTCACCCATGGGTTTCTGGCCGCGCGCGGTCATGGCATCGTCACGCTGCTTGAGCCCGTCGAGGGTTTCCAGCTGGAACACCCGGGTGATCAGACGCAGGATCGACGCGGTGTCGTAGACGGTATGGTCCACCGTGCCCTTGCGCGCGAACGGCGAGACCACCAGTGCCGGAATCCGCGTGCCCGGGCCCCAACGATCGCCTTTTGGCGGTGCAACGTGGTCCCACCAGCCGCCGTTTTCATCGACGGTGACGATCACCACCATGTTCTTCCACTGCGGGCTTTCCTGCAGCACCTTCAAGGCGCGGGTGATATGCCGGTCGCCCGAAGCGACGTCGGCGTAACCGGCGTGCATATTCAGGTTGCCCTGGGGTTTGTAGAAGGTCACCGCAGGCAGCTTGCCGGCCTGGGCATCGGCGAAGAACTTGTTGGTGCTGGCGTCATCCCCCAGGCCGCCATCGCGCAGGCGTTTATTGCGCTCAGCCGGGTTTTCCGGGCCTTGCTGCTTGAAGTAGTTGAAGGGCTGGTGGTGGTACTGGAAGTTCGGAATCTTCGGAATGCCGCCCGAGTCCTTGAACTGATCCAGCGTTGCTTGCCACGCACCGGCGTACCAGGCCCAGTCGACGTTCTTTTTCGACAGTTTGTCGCCGATGTGCTCGTGGGTTTGTGGCACCAGCACGTTAGGCAAGTCGGGCTTGGAGTAATCCGGGCGCTCGGGGTCGCGAATCCAGGTAGGCCAGTAAGGCGGGGCCAGGGTGTTCACGCCGAAACCGTCCGGGGTCAGTGCGCTGGGGCCGAATTGCGGCGGGCCGGTCATGGCGCTGGCCGGGGACTTGTCCAGAGGCTTGAGGCGCGGGTCGGTCGGGTCGTCGCTTTGCAGCGTGGCGATCTGTGCCTTGGCCACCGATTGCGCAGCGTTTGGGTACACCGGCGGGGTGGCGCTGATCAGGTATTGGTGGTTGAGGAACGAGCCGCCAAACGCGCCCTGGAAGAAGTTATCGCAGAGCACAAACTCCTTCGCCACGTCCCACAAGCGCAGGGCGTAACGGCTCTGGGCGTAATGGCCCATCAGCAGGCCGCCGGAGTCGCCCCAGGCGACGAACGCATCGTTTTTACCGCCATTGATCTGCATCTGGTTCTGATAGAACACATGCCACAAATCCCGGGTCACCAGGCTCAGGGGCTGGTCTTCGCCGTTCGGGCCCTTCAAGGCGTAGGGGGCGTTAGGCAGGTTTTCCTGGTATTGCACTTCGCTGGGGTAGGTCACGCCATCGACGGTCTGCGGGCCGATTTGCAACACGCCGCCCCAGGTCGGGGGCAGGGTGCTCAGCAGGCTGCCGTCGCGGTCGCGCTGCTGATAGTCCGCAGGGGCGAGGGCCGACAATGGTTTCTCGACCCCGGGGAAATCCGCAAACAGGTTGTTGAAACTGCGGTTTTCGGCGTAGATCACCACCACGGTTTTAACCTGTTCGTGCAAGGCCTTGTCCAGCTCTTGCGGCGTCAGCGGGCGATCCACCGGCTTGCCGGGTGCCTCGCTGGTATTGCCGCAGGCACTCAGGGTCGCACCCACGCCCAGCACGGCCGCGCCTCCCAGGAAGCGCCGCCGGCTGGTGTCGACTGGCGGTTTGGCTTCAATGTCTTGGGAAGGGCGGTCTTTGTGCTCGTCGCTCATTGCGGGGAGTCCATGCAGGTTAGTTGTTGCAATATGTTTCGCCGGAACGGTAGCAATGGAATGTGACGGAACGAAGACAGCGGTGTGATCATGTGGGCATGCTTCCTGATCCCAAGCACTGCTAGACTGGCCCGATATTGCATACCGCAGAGGTGCCCCATGAAACCTTCAACTGCCCTGGATCTCAAGAGGGCTGCCGTGCGTGAAGTAGTAGGACGTTTCCATACCTCCAACCCAAGGGTGTTTGGGTCCGTTTTGTTGGGGACTGATAAAGACGGCAGTGATCTCGATTTACTGGTTGATGCGCTACCGGGAGCGACCCTTTTTGACCTTGGTGGGCTGCAGGTGGAGTTGGAAGACTTGCTCGGGGTAAACGTCGATTTGCTGATGCCTGGCGATCTGCCTCTGAAGTTTCGTGCTCAAGTCTTGGCTGAGGCCCGGCCCGTATGATCTCAAATCGGATTGGCGACTACCTGGAGCACACGCCAGGCATCGTCCGACGCGATCACCTTTGTCGAAGGGGTGAGCAAACCTGAGTTTTTTGAAGACAAGCGTACCCAACAAGCCGTGATCATGAGTTTGATCATCATCGGCGAAGCGTCGACCAAAATAATGGATCAACATCCAGAGTTTGCAGCCGCCCAACCGCAGGTGCCTTGGCGCAGTATGCGCGGGATGCGCAACCGGATTGCCCATGGTTACTTCGACATAAATCTTGAAGTGGTATGGGACACGGTTCAGCACGCGCTACCTGAGCTGCTGAACAACCTGCCAGCCGCACCCGCCTGAAGAGCGGGTGCAGCTTCAGATAATTAAGGCATCACCGGCGGCAAATATTTAAGCGTCGTGCCCAACGCCCACAGCAGGAACAACACCAGCGGCGTATGCACCAGCAACTGCACAAACGAAAAGCCGATCAAGTCCCGCGCCTTCAACCCCAGCACGCCCAGCAGCGGCAGCATATAGAACGGGTTGATCAGGTTAGGCAGCGCTTCGGCGGCGTTGTAGATCTGCACCGCCCAGCCGAGGTGATATTCCAGGTCGTTGGCGACCTGCATCACGTACGGCGCCTCGATGATCCACTTGCCGCCGCCCGAAGGAATAAAGAAGCCCAGCACCGCCGAGTACACGCCCATCAACAGCGCGTAGGTGTCGTGGGACGCAATCGAGGTGAAGAAGGTCGAGATATGGTGCGCCAGGGTCGCGCCGTCACTGCCTTTCACCACGGTCATCAGCGCGGCAATCGAGCCATATAGCGGGAACTGGATCAGCACCCCGGTGGTGGTGGGTACCGCACGGGCCACCGCATCGAGAAAACTGCGCGGACGCCAGTGCAGTAGGGCACCGACCATCAGGAACAGGAAGTTATAGGTGTTCAGCCCCGAGATCGCGCTGATCGCCGGCTTGGTCGAGAATTCATGGAACAACCAACCGGCGGCCAGCAACGCCAGCAGGATGGTCAGCAACGGGCTGTGCTCCAGCCACTCGCCCGGACGGGTCGGCGGTTGCGGCTTGGGCATGTTGAAGGCCGGGTCGATACCGCAAGCCTTGGCGTCACGGGCGGAGTTCGGCCCGGGCGCGGTGGCGTAGGCGATGATCAGCGACACCACGATCAGCGCCAGCAACAGCACGCCGGACTGCCACAGAAAGATGGTGTCGGTGAACGGGATCATCCCGGTGATCGACAGGATCGACGGCGGCAAACTGGCCGGGTTGGCCTGCAACTGCGCCGCCGACGACGACAGCCCCAGCGCCCAAACGGCACCCAGGCCGAGGTAGGCCGCAGCACCGGCCGCGCGGTAATCCATGCGCAAATCCGTACGCCGGGCCAGCGCACGCACCAGCAAACCACCGAACACCAGGGACAGGCCCCAGTTGAGCAACGAGGCGACCATCGAAATCAGCGCCACCCAGGCCACGGCAGAACGGCCGTTCTTCGGGATGCGCGCCAGGCGGTCGATCAACTTTACGGCGGGCGGGGAGCTGGCGACCACGTAACCGCCAATCACCACAAAGGCCATTTGCATGGTGAACGGGATCAAACTCCAGAAACCGTCACCAAACGCCTTGGCGGCCTCGGTCGGCGCGGCGCCCATGCCCAGGGTCGCCACGGCGACAATGATCACGGCGAGGGCGGCAAACACCCAGGAGTCCGGAAACCAGCGCTCGGCGAAGTTTGAACAACGCAGGGCGAATCGGGCGTAGCGGCTGTCTTCGATAGCATCGGCCACGTTCAGTACCTCTATTTGTATTTATTATGGGGGGCGGCAGTTTTGCTGCATGTTCCTCTACGGCTATTCATTTGGGAATGTAGTTATCTTCATTGATCAATGAGTAAAGCAAATATATCCAGCGTGATTGCCATCACCGGGCCCAGCTCATAACCTGCAGGCCATTTTGTTTGTCTGCCGAGCTTTTCCATGACTGCCACCTCTTATCCACAGGCGCAGCGTTTCTCCCGCTCCGACTACAAAACCCTGGGCCTGGCTGCCCTGGGCGGGGCCCTGGAAATCTACGACTTCATCATCTTCGTATTTTTCGCGCTGACCCTCAGCCAGCTGTTCTTCCCGCCGGAAATGCCCGAGTGGCTGCGCCTGCTGCAAAGCTTCGGCATCTTTGTCACCGGCTACCTCGCGCGCCCGCTGGGCGGAATCCTGATGGCACACTTCGCCGATCACCTGGGGCGCAAACGAGTGTTCAGCCTGAGCATCCTGATGATGGCGCTGCCGTGCCTGCTGATCGGCATCATGCCCACCTACGCACACATCGGTTATTTCGCACCGTTGATCCTGCTGGCGCTGCGCATCCTCCAGGGTGCGGCAGTGGGCGGGGAAGTGCCCAGCGCCTGGGTGTTTGTCGCCGAACACGCTCCGGACAACCATCGTGGTTATGCCCTGGGCTTCCTCCAGGCCGGGCTGACCTTCGGCTACCTGCTCGGCGCGCTGACCGCGACACTGCTGGCGCAAGTCTTCACCCCGGCCGAAATCCTCGACTACGCCTGGCGCTTCCCGTTCCTGCTCGGCGGCGTGTTCGGCGTGATCGGTGTCTGGCTGCGGCGCTGGCTCAGCGAAACCCCGGTGTTCCTGCAAATGCAGGCCCGTCGCCAGGCCGGCGCCGAACTGCCGCTGCGTACCGTCCTGCGGGAACATCGCAGCGCGCTGCTGCCGGCGATGATCCTCACCTGCGTGCTCACCTCGGCCGTCGTCGTACTGGTGGTGATCACCCCGACCATGATGCAGAAAACCTTCGGCATGAGCCCCAGCCACACCTTCGCCCTGAGCGCGTTGGGCATCGTGTTCCTGAATATCGGTTGCGTGTTGGCCGGGCTGCTGGTGGACCGCATCGGCGCCTGGCGTGCGGTGTTGGTCTATAGCCTGCTGCTGCCGGTGGGGATTGCCGTGCTCTATGCGAGCCTGATTGCCGGTGGCGTGTGGCTGGGCGCAGCGTATGCAATTGCCGGCTTGAGTTGCGGGGTGGTGGGCGCGGTGCCGTCGGTGATGGTCAACCTGTTCCCGGCGCAGGTGCGGGTGTCGGGGATTTCCTTCACCTACAACATTGCCTATGCGCTGTGGGCGAGTACCACGCCGCTGATGTTGATCGCGTTGATGCCGACCAGCCCGTGGATCTGCGTGGGGTATTGCGTGGTGGTGGGCGCGGTGGGCGCAGTGAGTGCGGCGCATTTTGGCAAGCGCCTACCCACCTGATCGTTCCCACGCTCTGCGTGGGAACGCCTCACTGGACGCTCCGCGTCCGCTCGTGTGACGCGGAGCGTCACGGATGCATTCCCACGCGGAGCGTGGGAACGATCATTACGTCAGGAAGTGCCACATCAGCAGCGTGCCCACCAGGCCCACCACCGACACAATGGTCTGCAACACCGACCACACCCAGATCGTCTGCTTCAGTTGCAAGCCGAAGTATTCGCGCACCATCCAGAAGCCGGCATCGTTGACGTGGCAGAAGAACACCGAGCCGGCACCAATCGCCAGGGCGACCAGTGAGCTTTGCGTCGCCGCCAACCCCGCCATCATCGGCGCCAGGATGCCCGCCGTTGTCGTGGTGGCGACGGTCGCCGACCCCGTGGCCTGACGCAGCGCCACCGCAATCAACCAGGCCAGCAACAGGTACGGCATGTGCGCGCCTTCGGCCACCTTGCTGATGGTCTGGCTCACGCCGGCATCCAGCAGGGTTTGCTTCAACCCGCCACCGGCGCCGATGGTCAGCAACAGCACCGCGATCGGCGCCAGCGCCTTGCGCAGGGTGTTGCCGACATCGGCCCGCGGCATGCCGCTGGCCCAGCCCAGGCAGATCACCGCGGCAATCACCGCCAGGCCCAGCGCGATCAACGGCTCACCGAGGAACTTCAAGGTCAGTGCCACCGGGCTTTCCGGCGACATGGCAACCTTGGCCAGGGTGCTGCCGAGCATCAGGATCACCGGCAACAGGATGATCAGCAGCGACACACCAAAACTCGGCTGGCGCGGCGCCTTGGGCGGAGCACTGAACAGCGCGCCAATGTCGGCCGGCTCATCCACGTGCATGCGCTTGGACAGCCAGTTGCCGTACAACGGGCCGGCCAGAATCACGGCCGGTACCGCCAGGCAGAAGCCCAGCAACATGGTCAGGCCCAGGTCGGCGTGCAACGCGCTGACCGCAATCAGCGGCCCCGGATGCGGTGGCATCAAGGCGTGCAGGGTGGTCATCCCCGCCAGCGCCGGAATTGCGATTTTCAGCAGCGGCTGGTTCGAACGCTTGGCCATCACGAAGATGATCGGCACCATCATCACCAGGCCCACTTCGAAGAACAGCGGCAGGCCAATCACCATCGCCACCAGCGCCATCACCCACGGCAATGACTTGCCCTTGCCCAACCCCAGCAGGGTGGTGGCGATACGGTCGGCAGCGCCGGATTCGGCCATCAACGCGCCGAGCATCGAGCCCAGGGCAATGATGATCCCGGCTTCACCGAGGATCGCCCCGGCGCCTTTGCTGAAGGCCTTGGCCACTTCTTCCGGCGGCAAGCCCGCGCCGACACCGGCGATAAACGTACCGATCAGGATCGACAGGAAGGGCGGCAGCTTGGTCGCGCTGATCAACACAATGATGCTGGCGATGGCCAGTAATACGCAGAACATGAGGCGGGTGTCGTGAACCATCCACGCGGCAGTCGATAACTCCAAAACGGGACTCCTTATCGAACAGGTTGGCTAATATGTTTCTTTTTGTTTCCTGCTCGAAAAGCATACCTGATACAACGGTTCCAGAGCGTTCATGTTCAATTTTGGTGCGTATGGCTTAACGCTCAGCTGACGGCGAGATGACAATTTTGCAACTCGTGCCGGTGGTTTTGGCCTATAGCTCTATGATCAACCGGACGACCACCCACGAGGATATTTCATGAGCGCAGGACACAGCCACGCCCAGGTACGCGCCGGCCACGAACGGCTGTTATGGATCGCATTGGCACTGACCGGCAGCTTTATGATCGCCGAGGTGATCGGCGCCTTTATCACCGGCAGCCTGGCGCTGTTGTCCGATGCCGCGCACATGATGACCGACGCCCTGGCGCTAGGGATTTCCCTGGTGGCGATCCAGGTCGCCAAGCGCGCCGCCGACCGCAAGCGCACCTTCGGCTATGCGCGTTTCGAGATCCTGGCGGCAGCGTTTAATGCGCTGCTGCTGTTCGGCGTGGCGTTCTACATCCTGTATGAGGCGTATCAACGCTTGCAGGCGCCCGCCGAGATCCAGTCCACCGGCATGCTGGTGATCGCGGTGCTGGGGCTGGTGGTCAATCTGATTTCCATGCGATTGCTGAGTGCGGCCAGCGGCGAAAGCCTGAATGTGAAGGGCGCTTACCTGGAGGTCTGGAGCGACATGCTCGGCTCCATCGGCGTGATCATCGCGGCGCTGGTGATCATGTACACCGGCTGGGGCTGGGTGGATTCGGTGGTGGCGGCAGCGATTGGCTTCTGGGTGTTGCCCCGCACTTGGACGCTGCTCAAGGAAAGCATGAACGTGCTGCTGCAAGGTGTGCCGGATGGCATCGATATCGACAAGGTGGAGCAGGCGATTCGCGGCGTTCCCGGGGTCAAGGACGTGCACGACCTGCATATCTGGGCCCTCACCAGCGGCAAAAATGTGCTGAGTACTCATCTGGTGGCGGATTCGGCGCAAGGCAGCGAGCAACAGATCCTCAGCCAGGTGACGGAGTTACTGCATGAACAATTCGATATTTCCCACGCCACGATCCAGATCGAGGGCGAAGGTTTTCAGCATGACGAGCACGACGAGGTGCACGCCTGACCGTCACTCACGGTCTTCCAGCACATAACCCACGCCGCGCAAGGTATGGATCAACTTGCGCTCGAACGGGTCATCGATCTTCGCCCGCAGGCGGCGGATCGACACTTCCACCACATTGGTGTCGCAATCAAAGTTCATGTCCCACACGAACGAGATAATTTGCGTGCGCGACAGCACCACGCCGCTCTGGCGCATCAGCAGGTGCAGCAGGGCGAACTCCTTGGTGGTCAGGTCGATGCGCTGCAAACCGCGAAACGCCCGGTGGCGGCCCTGATCCAATTCCAGGTCGGCCACCCGCAACACATCCGGCACCGGCGAATGCACGCTGCGGCGCATCAAGGTGCGCACCCGCGCGAGTAATTCGGGGAACTCAAACGGCTTGACCAGGTAATCATCGGCGCCCAGGTCCAGGCCCTTGATCCGGTCGGCGAGGCGGCCCTGGGCGGTCAGCATCATGATGCGGGTGCTGCTGTTCTGGCGGATGCGTTGCAGCACGTCCCAGCCATCCATCAACGGCAAATTCACGTCGAGCATCACCAGGTCGTAGGCGTGCTGGCGAGACAAATGCAGGCCGTCGGCGCCGGTGGCGGCACAGTCGACGATATAGCCACTTTCGCTCAATCCCTGATGTAGATAATCGGCGGTTTTAGGTTCGTCTTCGATAACCAGAATACGCATGTCGAGGATCCCGCTGGGCAGTGGAAAAGTTGCCCGGAGCTTAAAGCAAAAGCCCGCGCCAGAGCCGTTGCTAACGGATTTGTAATGTTCTGGCCACTCCTCTGATAAGTACCGAAAGTTACATTGCCCACCTGTTAATTCATGGGCATGGAACTCTTGTTATGCCAACTTTTGTCCGCACGTTTATCGGCGCTTCGGTGCTGTTGCTGATGACGGTCCAGGGCGCAAACGCGCAAACCCTGACCCTCGAATCGGCCCTGCAAGCCGCCTTCGCCAACAACCCCGACATGGCCGCTGCGCAGTGGGAAATCGACATCGCCCAAGGCGGTCGCCAGCAGGCCGGTTTGATCCCGAATCCGGTGGCCTCCTGGGACGCCGAAGACACCCGCCGCAACTCGCGCACCACCACCGTAAAACTGAGCCAAACCCTGGAGCTGGGTGGCAAGCGCGGCGCCCGGATTGATGTCGCCACCCGTGCCCAGGAGGCGGCCGCACTCACCCTGGAACAGCGCCGCAACGGTCTGCGAGCGGAGGTCATCGACGGTTACTACGGCGCACTTCGCGCCCAGGAACGCCTCGACCTGGCCCAGCGCTCATTGGCATTGGCCGAGCGCGGCCTGGTGGTGGCCAATGGTCGCGTCACCGCCGGCAAAACGTCCCCGGTGGAAGCCACCCGCGCCCAGGTGCAACTCTCGGAAATCCGCCTGGAATTCAACCGCGCGCAGATGGGCCTGAGCGATGCCTACCGGCGCCTCGCGGCCAGTACTGGCGCGGCCAGCACCGATTTCCAGGCCGTCGCCACCCAAGCCCAGGCCGCCCCGGCATTACCGTCGCCCACGCAGTTGCTGGGGCGCCTGGAACAGACCGCCGAACTGCGCCTGGCCGAGCTGCAAATCGTCCAGGGCGAAGCGGCCCTGGGCCTGGAAAAAGCCCAGCGCATTCCCGACCTCGACGTGTCCATCGGCAGCCAATACGACGCCAGCGTGCGCGAGCGGGTCAACGTGGTGGGCGTTTCGATGCCAATCCCGCTGTTCAACCGCAACCAGGGCAACGTGCTGGCCGCGAGTCGCCGCGCCGACCAGGCCCGCGACCTGCGCAACGCTGCCGAACTGCGCCTGCGCACCGAAACCCGCCAGGCCCTGGACCTTTGGCAAACCGCGAATACCGAAGTGCGCTCGTTCAACCAACAGATCCTGCCCGCCGCCCAAAGCGCGGTGGACAGCGCCACCCGCGGTTTCGAGATGGGCAAGTTCAACTTCCTCGACGTACTCGACGCCCAGCGCACCTTGATTGCGGCCCGCACCCAATACCTCGCGGCGACAGCCCAGGCCACCGAAGCCTGGGTGCGCATCGAACGGATTTACGGCGACCTCGCCCGGTTTTGATTTTTTCAGGAGCGTTCCATGAACAACAAACACAGGATGGCGCTGGCCGTTGCGCTGATGCTGGCGTGGCCGGCCATCAGCGGTGCGGCAGAGGCGGAAGAAGAAGGCAAGATCGAGCTGACCGAACAGCAGGTCCAGGCCGCCGGTATTCAACTGGCCCCGGCGCAATCCCGGCAGATCAGCACTGTGCTTTCGCTGCCGGGCGAGGTGCGTTTCGACGAAGACCGCACCTCCCACATCGTCCCGCGTGCTGCCGGCGTGGTGGAGTCGGTGAAGGTCAACCTCGGCCAATCGGTGAAGAAGGGCGAGCTGCTCGCGGTGATCGCCAGCCAGCAGATTTCCGATCAGCGCAGTGAACTGGCGGCCATTGAGCGCCGGGTGGTACTGGCCCGCACCACCTTCCAGCGCGAGCGCCAGTTGTGGCAGGACAGGATCTCCGCCGAACAGGATTACCTGCTGGCGCGCCAGGCGCTGCAAGAGGCCGAAATCGCCCTGAACAATGCCCGGCAAAAGATGAACGCCCTGAGCGGCAGCGCTGTATTGGTCGGCGGCAATCGCTACGAACTGCGGGCGCCGTTCGACGGCGTGGTGGTGGAAAAACACCTGGGTGTCGGCGAGGTGGTGAGCGAGACCAGCAACGCATTCACCCTGTCGGACCTGTCCCAGGTGTGGGTCACCTTCGGCGTGTTCCCCAAGGATTTGAACAAGGTCCGGGTCGGCAAACCGGTGAAGGTCACGTCCTCGGAAATGGGCACCGAAGTACTTGGCACCGTGGCCTATGTCGGCAACTTGCTGGGGGAGCAGACCCGCACCGCCACCGTACGCGTCACGGTGCCGAACCCCGACGCTTCGTGGCGTCCAGGGCTGTTCGTTTCCGTGCAGGTCGCCACCGACACCTACCCGGCCAAGGTCACCGTCCCCCAGGAGGCGATCCAGACCGTCGAGGACAAACCCTCGGTGTTCGTGCGCACCAGCGACGGCTTCATGACCCGGCATATCGAACTGGGCGTCAGCGAAAACGGTTTCGTCGAAGTGCGCCAGGGCCTCGACGCCGGCGCGCAGGTGGCCACCGTCGGCAGCTTCATCCTCAAGTCCGAGTTGGGCAAGGCCTCGGCCGAGCACGCCCATTGATCCTGCGAGTGATTTCCCATGTTTGAGCGCCTTATCCAATTCGCCATCGAGCAGCGCATCATCGTGCTGCTGGCGGTGCTGTTGATGGCCGGTGTCGGTATCGCCAGCTATCAGAAATTGCCCATCGACGCCGTGCCGGATATCACCAACGTCCAGGTGCAGATCAACTCGGCGGCGGCGGGTTTTTCGCCGCTGGAAACCGAGCAGCGCATCACCTTTCCCATCGAGACCGCCATGGCCGGGCTGCCGGGCTTGCAGCAGACCCGCTCGCTGTCGCGCTCGGGCTTGTCCCAGGTCACGGTGATTTTCAAGGACGGCACCGACCTGTTCTTCGCCCGCCAGCTGGTCAACGAACGCTTGCAGGTGGCTCGCGAGCAACTGCCCGATGGCATCGAAAGCATGATGGGGCCGATCTCCACCGGGCTCGGGGAAATCTTCCTGTGGACCGTGGAGGCGAAAGACGGCGCGCGCAAGGAGGACGGCTCAGCCTATACGCCGACCGACCTGCGGGTGATCCAGGACTGGATCATCAAGCCGCAACTGCGCAACGTGCCGGGGGTGGCCGAGATCAACACCATCGGCGGCTTTGCCAAGGAATACCAGATCGCCCCGGACCCCAAGCGCCTGGCGGCCTACAACCTGACCTTGGGCGACCTGGTCACGGCGCTGGAGCGCAACAACGCCAACGTCGGCGCCGGCTACATCGAGCGCAGTGGCGAGCAATTGCTGATCCGTGCGCCGGGGCAAGTCGCGTCCATCGACGACATTGCCAACATCGTCATCACCACTTCCGACGGTACGCCGATTCGGGTGCGCAACGTCGCCCAGGTCGACATTGGCCGCGAGCTGCGTACCGGTGCCGCCACGGAAAATGGCCGCGAAGTGGTGCTGGGCACGGTGTTCATGTTGATCGGCGAAAACAGCCGCACGGTGTCCCAGGCGGTCGCGAAAAAACTCGAAGAGATCAACCGTTCGCTGCCTGAAGGTGTGGTGGCCGTCACCGTCTACGACCGCACCAACCTGGTGGAAAAAGCCATCAGCACCGTGAAGAAAAACCTCTTCGAAGGGGCGCTGTTGGTGGTGGCGGTGTTGTTCCTGTTCCTGGGGAATATCCGCGCCGCGCTGATCACCGCGATGGTGATTCCCCTGGCGATGTTGTTCACCTTTACCGGGATGTTTACCAACAAGGTCAGCGCCAACCTGATGAGCCTCGGCGCGCTGGATTTCGGGATTATCGTGGATGGCGCGGTGGTGATCGTCGAAAACGCCATCCGCCGCCTGGCCCACGCCCAGCAGCGCCACGGGCGATTGCTGACCCGCAGCGAGCGCCTGCATGAAGTGTTCGCGGCGGCCAAGGAAGCGCGGCGCGCGCTGATCTTCGGGCAACTGATCATCATGGTGGTGTACCTGCCGATCTTCGCCCTCACCGGGGTGGCCGGGAAGATGTTCCACCCGATGGCGTTCACCGTGGTGATCGCGCTGTTGGGGGCAATGATTCTGTCCGTAACCTTCGTGCCGGCGGCCATTGCGCTGTTCGTCACCGGCAAGGTCAAGGAAGAGGAAAACCTGGTGATGCGCAGCGCACGCCGTGTCTACGCGCCGGTGCTGGATTGGGTGATGGCGCGCCGGCCGCTGGTGTTCGGCCTGGCGGTGCTGGCCATCGTTGCGTCGGGCCTGGTGGCCAGTCGCATGGGCAGCGAATTTATCCCCAGCCTCAGCGAGGGTGATTTCGCCCAACAAGCGTTGCGGGTGCCGGGCACCAGCCTGACGCAGTCGGTGCAGATGCAGCAGCAGCTGGAAAAGACCTTGATGGCCGAGGTGCCGGAAATCGAGCGGGTATTCGCCCGCACCGGCACCGCGGAAATCGCCTCCGACCCGATGCCACCGAACATCTCCGACAGCTACGTGATGCTCAAGCCCAAGGACCAGTGGCCCGACCCGAAGAAGTCCCGCGAGGCAATCATCGCCGACATCCAGCGCGCCAGTGCGATTGTGCCGGGCAGCGTGTATGAACTGTCGCAACCGATCCAGCTGCGCTTCAACGAACTGATTTCCGGCGTGCGCAGTGACGTGGCGGTGAAGGTGTTTGGTGACGACATGGCGGTGCTCAACAAGACCGCCGGGGAAATCGCCGAGACCTTGCAAACCCTCAAGGGCGCCTCGGAAGTGAAGGTGGAACAGACCTCCGGCCTGCCGGTGCTGACCATCAATATCGACCGCGACAAGGCCGCGCGTTTCGGCCTGAACGTGGGCGATGTGCAAGACACGATTGCCGTCGCCGTGGGTGGGCGCCAGGCCGGGACGATGTACGAAGGCGACCGGCGTTTTGATATGGTCGTGCGTTTGTCTGATGCGCTGCGCACCGATATCGAAGGCCTGTCGCGGCTGTTGATTCCGATCCCGGCGCTGGCGAATAACGCGGCGGGGCAGTTGGGTTTTATCGCGCTGTCGGAAGTCGCCAGCCTGGACCTGGTGCTCGGCCCCAACCAGATCAGCCGCGAAAACGGCAAGCGCCTGGTGATCGTCAGCGCCAACGTGCGTGGGCGCGATATCGGCTCGTTTGTCGAGGAAGCCGGGACGGCCATCGGCACCCAGGTGAAAATTCCTGCGGGCTACTGGACCAGCTGGGGCGGCCAGTTCGAGCAGTTGAAGGAAGCTTCCGAGCGCTTGCGCATCGTGGTGCCGGTGGCATTGCTGCTGGTGTTCGGCTTGCTGTTCATGATGTTCAACAACCTCAAGGACGGGCTGCTGGTGTTCACCGGGATTCCCTTCGCGTTGACCGGCGGGATCATGGCGCTGTGGCTGCGGGACATTCCGTTGTCGATCTCGGCGGGCGTGGGTTTTATCGCGCTGTCGGGGGTGGCGGTGCTGAACGGGTTGGTGATGATTGCGTTCATTCGCAACCTGCGGGAAGAGGGGCGCTCATTGTCGGTGGCCATCAACGAAGGCGCCCTGACGCGCTTGCGCCCGGTGTTGATGACGGCGTTGGTGGCGTCGCTGGGGTTTATCCCCATGGCCCTGGCCACCGGCACCGGCGCCGAAGTGCAGCGCCCGTTGGCGACGGTGGTGATTGGCGGGATTATTTCGTCGACGCTGCTGACCCTGCTGGTATTGCCGGCGCTGTATCACTGGGCGCACCGGCGTGAAGAACAGGAAGACCGCCCGATGCCTGACCAATAACCTGTGGTGAGGGAGCAAGCTCCCTCACCACAGGTTATTGGCAGATAGCGTTGGTATGAAGGGGAAACACCAACCGAAACACAGTGAAATCTCCGGGCTCGCTGCTGACTTCTGCCCGGCCTTGATGCAGGGTCATGATCGACCGCACGATGGCCAGCCCCAGCCCGGTCCCCCCTTCGGAGCGGGCGCGGCTGCTGTCGACGCGGTAGAAACGCTCGAACAGGTTCGGCAGGTGGTGCGCTTCAATCCCCGGACCCGGGTTGCCCACCGACAGCGAGACTTGCTGCCCGTGGGTTTCCACCTGCAACGACACCGTGGAAGCGTGCGGGGTATGCCGGATGGCATTGGACAACAAGTTGGAAATCGCCCGCTGAATCATCAGGCGGTCGCCATGCACCGAGGCATCACCGTGAAGGCTCAGGCTCAGTTGCTTGTCTTCGGCACTCAACGCAAACAGCTCCATCACCCGGCGCGCTTCAGCGGCCAGGGACACGGGTGCAAACGAAACCCGCGCCGCCGGGTGGCTGACCTGTGCCAGGAACAGCATGTCGGAAACGATCCGCGCCAACCGCTCCATTTCTTCGGTGCTGGATTCCAGCACCGCCTTGTACTCCTCGGGCGGTCGCTCCCGGGACAACGTCACCTGGGCCTTGCCCATCAAGTTGGTCAGTGGCGCGCGCAGTTCGTGGGCCAGGTCATCGGAGAACTGCGACAGCTGCTGCACACCGCCATCCAGGCGCTGCAGCATGAAGTTGATGCCCTGCGCCAACTCGCCCAACTCGTTGGGCAAGTTATCCACAGCCAGGCGGTGGGTCAGATCCTGTGTGGTGACCTTGGCCGCGACGCGGCTGAACTGTTGCAGCGGTGCGAGCCCGCGTTGCACCACCCACCACGCGCCGATGCCGATCAGCAGCAACAGCAGCGGCAGGGCGATCACCGTGGAACGCAGGTAAGCACTGAGCAATGCCTGATCGTCCCTGCGGTCCAGGGACAGCAGCACCCGCACGCGTTCGCCGCTGGACAGGCGCATCAGGCTGGAGGCGCTGAGCACCTGGTTACCGTTGCTGTCGTCCCAGTTCAGGTAACCGAGGGTCTGGCGTGGTGCGAAGTCGGTCAGTAACGGTTCCTGTGGCTTGGCACCGACGCTCAGCAGCACCGCTTCATCGGGTGCGGTGCCGACGATGGTCAGGTAGAAATTGTCATGCCCCATCACCAGGTCCATCAGCGAATGCGGGCGGGCTTTTATGTCGCGGGTGTCCAGGCCGAGGGCGAGGCTGTGCTGGATCTGCTCCATCTTGCTTTCCAAGCCCTTGCGCGCCAGCTTCTCAAGCTCGTGGGTCAGCGCCAGGTAGGCCAGTGTCGCGAGCAGCACCACCAGGCCCGCGCCCATCAGGCTCACCGTCAGCCCGAGGCGCATCGACAGGCTGCTGGCTTTCATTGGCGGGCCTCCAGCACATAGCCCACGCCGCGAATGGTATGGATCAGCTTGACGTCACTCTGGTCATCGACCTTGGCCCGCAGGCGGCTGATGGAGACCTCCACCACGTTGGTGTCGCAGTCGAAATTCATGTCCCACACCAGGGAAATAATCTGCGTGCGGGTCAGCACTTCGCCAGACTGACGCATCAGCACATGCAGCAGCGCGAACTCCTTGGTGGTCAGGTCAATGCGCCGGGTGCCGCGATAGGCGCGGTGGCGGCGCGGGTCCAGTTCAAGGTCCGACACGCGGAAGACTTCCGGCACCGGTATGTGCTCGCTGCGGCGCAACAGCGTGCGCACCCGGGCCAGCAATTCGGGGAATTCGAAGGGTTTGACCAGGTAATCATCGGCGCCCATGTCCAGGCCCTTGATCTTGTCAGTCAGCCGGCCACGGGCTGTGAGCATCATCACCCGTTGGTTGCTGTCGCGGCGCAGTTGCTCAAGCACTTCCCAGCCGTCCTTGGCCGGCAGGTTTACATCGAGAATCACCAGTTCATAAGCGTGTTGCCCGGCCAGGTGCAGGCCGTCCACGCCGCTGGCGGCGCAGTCGACCACGTAACCGCTTTCGGTCAGGCCCTGCTGCAGGTAGGCGGCGGTTTTTTGCTCGTCCTCAACCACAAGGATACGCATGGGGATTTACCTTTTACTGATAGAGAGAGACTGAAATTCGAATTTTCCGAAGCCTGAAGGCTGAAGTAGCTACAGGGTCAATCAGCCAGTTTGTGACTGGTTGTTGCGTTGCAGAACGGGCGGGCAAAAAAAACGCCCCATCCGGGGCGTTAAAAATTCATCTCTTTCCAAAGGAGCTACACAAAAGCTTCAGAGATGAATGTGCTCGGTGTGCGCCGTTCAGATCGACTGCTTCTGTGCGTCGGCGGGCGCGGTCTCGGCCACGGACTGTTCACCGTGGACCTGTTGCTGTTGCTGGCGGAACTCGGCGAGGAACTGCCGGGAACGGTCGGCGCCGTCGTCGGCGAATGCGAGGGTGGAAGTGGCGCCGAGAAAACTGATCAATAACAGGTGGGATGGCTTCATGACGTGTCTCCAAATAAGGCGTGTGCCGTTAGTTGTGACCAGTGTATGAAGCGCAACTTAACGAGAAGGTGAGGCGCATATTACAGTTCTGACAGGCTTCAATTTGTGAACAGATGTTAGTCAACGGCAAATGAATGTAAGCATTTGCCGTTGTGTTCATTTACAGAATTGCCAATGGGTATTCGACAATCAACCGAACTTCCTCCAAGTCCGACTCAAAGGCACTTGAGCGAACGGTCGCCTGGCGCAAACGCAGCGACAGGTCTTTCAAGTTACCGCCCTGCACCACGTACTTCGCCTCGATATCCCGCTCCCAGCGGCGTTGATCGGTCAGCGGGTCGCCGGCCGCGTCACGGCGCATGTACACGCTGTTGGCGTTGCTGTAGTCGGCGCCGGTACCTTTGCCATAGCGGGTCATGAAGGTCAGGCCAGGAATGCCGAAGGCCTGCATGTCGAGGTTATAGGCGAGCATCCACGAGCGTTCCCTGGGCGAGTTGAAGTCGCTGTACTGGATCGAGTTGTTGAGGAAGATCGAGTCCGACATGCGCAGGTAGTCAAAGTCGTCATCGCCGTTGTTGCGCTGGTGCGACAGGGCCAGGCTGTGGGCGCCGACCTTGACCCCGAGCCTGGCGCTCCAGATGTTGTTATCGAACTCGCCAAGGCGTTTCTTGCCCTCGTCCACGGCCTTGTAATAGTTGAAGTCGCCAAACAGCGACACGTCATCGTTCAGCGGGTAGCTGGCGGCGCTGCCGAAGTAGTACTGGTCCCAGGCATCCTTCAGGCGGCTGGTGTACAGGCTGACGCTGAGGTGTTTGTTCACCTGGTAGTCGCCGCCGGCATAGCCGATCCAGGGTGAATCCACCTTGCCCGCATAAAAGGTCGCGAAGCCTTTATCCATGCCGCTCTGGGTGGGCTGGCTCATGCCGCTCAAGTGCCCGGCCTGCAAGCTCAAGCCGTCAATGCTGGTGTTTTGCGCGGTGACGCCACGGAAGCTTTCCGGCAACACCCGCGAGTCGCCGTAGGCCACCACCGGGGTCAGCGGGAACACGTCACCGGCCTTGATCACGGTATCCAGCAGGCGCACTTTTACCGCGCCGCCGAGCTTGCTGTAGCCGTCCTCGGGGTGGTTGTCGCTGTCTACCGGCAGTACGCCGAACGAGCCCTTGCCGCCGCTGCGGCCGGTGCCGGAGTCGAGTTTCAGGCCATACATCGCAAACGCATCGAGGCCGAAACCCACCGGACCCTGAGTGAATCCGGATTCGAACTTGCCGATAAAACCCTGGGCCCAGGCTTCGGAATAGCCATTGCCGGTGGGGCTCGACTGGCCCTTGCGGTCATCGCGGTTGAAGTAGAAGTTGCGGGCCAGCACGTTCAAGGTGCTGCCTTCGATAAATCCTTCGGGTTTTTCTTCCACGGCCATGCCTGACAGCGGGGTGAGCCCCGCCAGGGCGGCAATCATGGAGAGGGAAAGTGTGCGGTTAGTGCTCATGTAGCGCTCCTCGGTAGTGGCAGCTATCAGCTTCTTATCGATGGGGCATTCTTGTTGTGATGGCGCCCGGGCAGATAGTTGCAAACACGAGATAACGGCGAGGTGGCGCACAGATTACAATTTTGGAATTTCAATAAAACATAACGGATAAGTAATCTTTCGGTGAACTTTGCGACAGGCTTGGTTAGTTATTCTTGCTCTGAACTTTTAATTCAATAAGTCAGACGAGGACGCCCTCATGAATACCCTGAAAACCACTGTCGCTGCATTGGCCCTGATCGTTTCCGCCAGCGCGATGGCCGAAGGTGGAGGCGACCGCACCTTCGCCCAATTGATGCAAAACAATGAGCAAGCCATGGCCGCCTACGCCGCCAGAAAGGGCAAGCCTGCGCCCGAGGTGCTGGTGTATCGCTACGGCATGAAGCTGGACATTGCCAGGGTGGTGAATGTCACGCCGCCGATCCGCTCGTGCAGCGCGGTGCCGTCACGCATGACCTACGAAGACTCCACCGGCAAGCTCAACACGCTCCACTACCAAGTGATGGGCATCTGCCGTAACAACGGCAGTTGAGGGGCTGAAAAAATATAGTTGGGCAATGGGCTAAAGCTCTCTTAAGAAAATGCCGGCAGCGCCGATGCAGGTCAGATCCCGCCCTCATTTGCCCACCGGTGCCTCCATGTTCAACACCCGTCTCAAGCAGGAGCTGTCTGCTCTTCGCGAAGAATTATCCAGTTTGCAGCAGGTCAAGGAGAGCCTGGAAAGCGAAATGATGGCCCTGACCCTGGATCCCGAAGGGCGCATCGAGTCTGTCAATGCCATCTTCCTTCAAGAGATGGCTTACCAGGCAAGTCAGCTGCAAGGCCGCCTGATCGAGGATCTGGTGCCGGCGCACGTCAAGCACGACACCTTTCAACTGCGCTTCACGAACGCCCTGGTGCGTGGCGAACACTTCGCCGGTTCCGTACGCCTGATGCGCGGCAACGGCAATGAGGCGTGGCTGCGCTCCATCGTGCAACCGGTGCGTGGCAGTGACGGGCGTATCAAGCATATTTCGATGTACTCCAGCGACCTGACCCGCACTATCGAGGCGTCCCGCGAGCACGAAAACCTGATCACCGCGCTGGTGCGTTCCACGGCAGTGATCGAGTTCGACCTCAACGGTAATGTGCTGACGGCCAACGACCGTTTCCTCAACGGCATGGGTTACAGCCTGGCGCAGATCCAGGGCAAACATCACCGGATATTCTGTGAGCCGCAGGATGCCGGCAGCGTCGAGTACCAGCAGTTCTGGAAGCGCCTGAACGCCGGTGAATTCGTCGCGGGGCGCTTCAAGCGGGTGGACAGCCACGGGCGGGTGGTGTGGCTGGAGGCTTCGTATAACCCGGTGCTCGACGCCAACGAGCGGCTGTACAAAGTGGTCAAGTTCGCCACGGTGATCACCGACCAGGTCAACCAGGAACAGGCCGTGGCCGACGCGGCCAACATCGCCTACAGCACCTCGCTGCACACCGACAGCAGCGCCCAGCGCGGCACCACCGTGGTCACCCAGGCGGTGGAGGTGATGCGCGACCTGGCCAAGCACATGGAGCAGGCGGGTGAGGGCATTGAAGCGCTGAACGCCCAGTCCCAGGTGATTGGCAGCATCGTCAAGACCATCAGCGGCATCGCCGAGCAGACCAACCTGCTGGCGCTCAACGCCGCCATCGAAGCCGCCCGTGCCGGTGAGCAAGGCCGTGGTTTTGCGGTGGTGGCCGATGAGGTTCGGCAACTGGCGTCGCGTACCAGCAAGGCCACCGAGGAAATCGTCGGCGTGGTGCGCCAGAACCAGGACATGGCCCGCGATGCAGTGGCGCTGATGACCGATGGCCGCCTGCAGGCCGAGCAAGGGCTGGCCCTTGCGGCCGAGGCGGGCACGGTGATCGTCGAGATCCAGGACGGCGCCCAGAAGGTGGTCAGCGCCGTAGGGCAATTCGCCAATCAACTGAGCAGCTAGTCACCCGGGCTCATGCTTGATGTATCGTAGGTTTTTTTTCCGAGCCTTTCGTCCATGAGCCCTAACCATCGCCGTCCCGTCCCGCTGTCCAAGGCCTACCGCTTGCTCAACCACGGCCCGACCGTACTGGTCAGCGCCGCGCACAACGGCCAGCGCAACATTATGGCTGCGGCATGGGCGATGCCGCTGGATTTCGAGCCGCCCAAAGTCGCCGTCGTGCTGGATAAGGCCACCTGGACCCGGCAACTGCTCGAAGGCGCCGGCACTTTCGTGCTCAACGTACCGTGTGCGGCCCAGGCCGATATCGTGCAGACCGTGGGCAACACCACCGGCAGCGAGACCGACAAGTTCGCCGCATATGACTTGCAGACGTTCAGCGGCGAACACACCGAAGCGCCGATGCTTGAAGGCTGCGTGGCGTGGCTGGAATGCCGCTTGCTGCCGGAACCGCATAACCAGCAGACCTACGATCTGTTCCTCGCCGAAGTGGTGGCCGCCCAGGCTGATGAGCGCGTATTCAGCGACGGTCGCTGGCATTTCGAAGGGCAGGATGCGCTGCGTACCTTGCACCATGTGGCGGGCGGGCATTTCCTGACGATTGGTGAGCCGATTGATGGGCGACAGCTTTAAGCCCAGTGCCAATTCTTCCGGTACAGCCTGGTTTTGTGGCGAGGGAGCTTGCTCCCGCTGGAGCGCGAAGCGGTCCCATTGTTTCCTGCCAATACACTTGGTCGGTAGATATACGACTGCTGCGCAGCCGAGCGGGAGCAAGCTCCCTCGCCACAAAGGTTGTGTTACCACTGGGCTTTGCTGAGTGCCTCGGCAAACGCCATCAACTTCGGCGAGTACTGCCGCGATGGCGGATACACCAGCGATATCGCCCGACTGCGCCCGGCAAATTCCTCCAGCAAGGGCACCAGGCGCCCGGCCGCCAGATCTTCCCGCACCGCAAAGTCCATCACCTGGGCGATGCCGAATCCGCCCAGCGCGCCGTCCACCAGCGCATCGCCGATATCAAAGATCAACCGCCCCTCGACACTCACGTCCTGCACCCTGCCATCGAGCATGAACTGCCAGTCCACCAGCCGGCTGGTGCGCAGGTTGCGCACGGTCAGGCAATTATGGTCCTTGAGTTCATCGACGGTTTGCGGCGTACCAAAACGCGCGAGATAAGCCGGGGAGGCGACGGTGACCCAGCGCAGCGGTGGCAGTGCCCGGGCGATCAGGCGTTGGTCCTGGATGTCGCCGGTGCGCAGCAAGGCGTCAAAGCCTTCGTCGACGATGTCCACCAGGCGGTCGGTCATTACCGCTTCAATGCGCAGATCGGGGTATTGCAGGGTCAGCTCGCCGATTACCGGCATCACCACCTTGCGGCCAAACAACGAGGGCGTGCTGATCTTCAGCAAACCGGACGGTGAGGCACGGCGGTCGAGCATTTGCCGCTCGGCTTCGGCCAGTTCCGCCAGCAGCGGCGCGCTGCGTTCATACAGCATCTGCCCGTCGGGCGTGAGGCTGACGCTGCGGGTGTTGCGTTGCAGCAGGCGCACACCCAGCTGGTTTTCCAGCCGGGAAATGGCCCGGGACAAGCCCGATTGGGTCAGCCCCAGGTCTCCGGCGGCGCGAGTGAAACTGCGGGTTTCGGCGACGCGTACCAGCAGGCGAACAGCATTCAGATCCATGATTAAAGTCATTACTGAAAGAGTGATAGGGGTATTTATCATCTGTTGGGCATGAAAGAAACTGGCGCCTCTCATTTTCAGGCAGGACGCTGTGATGTCTTCTTCTCGACCCTCTGGCTGGATGCTGTTGCTGCTGGCAACCGCGCAACTGATCATCGCCCTCGACGCGACCATTGTGTTTGTCGCGCTGCCCCAAATCGGCAGCCACCTGGGGTTTTCTGCCCAGCAATTGCAGTGGGTGGTCAGTGCCTACAGCGTGGCGTTTGGTGGCTTCCTGTTGCTGGGCGGTCGGGCGGCGGACCTGTTGGGCAAGCGGCGCTTGTACATGCTTGGCCAGTCGCTGTATGCGCTGTCTTCCCTGGCGGCGGTGCTCGGTGGCAGCGCCTTGCTGCTGGTGCTGGCGCGGGCGGTGCAGGGTGTGGGCGGGGCGCTGTTGTTCCCGGCCACGCTGGCGCTGATCAACACCCACTACGCCGAAGGGCCCGCGCGTCATCGGGCGTTTGCCGTGTGGAGCGCGGCGTCTGCGGCGGGCCTGGCATTGGGCGCGTTGCTCGGCGGCGTGCTGACCCAGGCCTGGGGCTGGGAAGCGGTGTTCCTGGTGAACGTGCCATTGGCCGGTGCCTGTGCCCTGGCGGCGCGCTACTGGATTCCCGCCGATGGCGAGCGGGCCCGCGGGCGCAACTTTGATATCAGCGGTGCGTTGACCGTGACGCTGGGCGGCACCTTGCTGGTGTTCTCCCTGGTGCAGGGGCCGGAGTGGGGTTGGGCGGCACCGTCGACCCTGGGCTGCATGGCCCTGGCGTTGGTGCTGCTCGGGTTGTTTGGGTGGATCGAACACCGGGGCCGTGATCCGTTGATGCCGCTTCGCTTGTTGGGCTATCGCGAGTTGCGCATGGCCATGGTGTTGACGGCGGTGTTCATGAGCAGCTTTGGCGTGCAGTACTACTTTCTGGCGGTGTACTACCAGCAGGTCTACGGCTACAGCGTGTTGCAGGCGGGGTTGGCGTTTTTGCCGGCGACGCTGGTGTGCACCGCGGGTATCTGGCTGGCGGAGCGTTCATTGGCGCGGCTGGGGTTGCGCAACACCCTGGTCAGCGGCCAGTTGGCGGGTGCGGTGGGTATCGCTTTGGTATGTGTGGCGTTGCCGACGGGGGCGGGGTTCTGGTCGTTGCTGCCGGGGATTTTCATCCTGAGTATTGGCCAGGGCATGACCTGGACGGCGATGTGGGTGGCCGCCGGGCTGGGCATCCGGCCGGGCGAGCAGGGCGTGGCGGCGGGCATGGCGTCCACCAGCCAGCAGATTGGCGGTGCGTTGGGGCTGGCGTTGCTGGTGTCGTTGGCGAACGCCGGTGGGTCGACGGGCGCGGCGCAGGCGGGCGGGATTGAACTGGCGTTGTGGTGGAGCGCGGCGATTGCCCTGGCGGGGGCGGTGCTGGCGTTGGCCCTTAAGGAACGAGCTCCAGCGTCGAATACGATTTCGGCAGCGACATAGTTCAACTGTAGGAGCTGGCTTGCCTGCGATAGCGGAGTGTCAGCCAACAATTTATTAACTGATCCACCGCCATCGCAGGCAAGCCAGCTCCTACAGGTTGATCGCGTTTCAAGGCGGGATTTCAGCGCCCGAGCATCTTCACCCAGCGCGACGGCGGCATGCCGAAAGTGCTGCGGAACTGGCGGGTCATGTGGCTCTGGTCGGTGAAGCCGGCGGTCAGTGCCGCATCTACCAATGACTGGCCCTGGCCCAGCAGGCTGCGCACCAGGTCCAGGCGGCGCATGGTCAGGTAGCGATAGGGGCTGGTGCCGAACAACAAACGAAAATCCCGCGACAACGCCCAGCGGTCGCGGTTGGCGTATTCCGCCATTTCATCGAGGGTAATCGGCCGTCCCAGGGCACTGTGGATAAATTCCCGTGCGCGCTCGGCGGCCCGGTAGTCGAAGGTCTTGCGATTGACCGTGATGCCCGACGCGTTATTCAGCGCCTGGGCCAAGTCAAACATCGCGTCCTGTTCCTGCAGCGGGTCAATCGGGCAATCCAGGCTTTGCAGCAACACTTCACTGGCGCGGTACAGCCACGGGTCGCTGGACAATCCGCCGGGGATGAACGGTAACGGCTTGCCGCCGAGCACCTGCTGGATCAGCGCCGGCTCCACGTAAATCATCCGGTATTTGAAACCTTCCTCGCTGCCGGCCCAGCCGTCATGCACTTCATCGGGATGGATCACCATGGTCCGCCCCGGCAGGCTGTGGGTCATGCCGCCGCGATAGTGAAAGCTCTGCACACCGAACAGGGTACGGCCGATGGCATAGGTGTCGTGGCGATGGGGGTCGAAGCCAAACCCGGCAAAATACGCCTCGATGCGCTCCAGGCCACTGGCGTGGGGCGCGCGGTGCAGCCAGTCGATATTGGTCGCCATGATGAGTTGTCGCGCAAAGAGATGGAAATACGGTAACCCAGTCTGAATCCGCTGTCTGCCGGGGTCTTGTACGATTGTGCAGGGCGGGTACCGGGCATATGATCCTTATTCCTGCACTGCCCTCGGCGGAATCCCAAATGGAATTGTTCAATCCGGCCTACGCGGCTCCTCTGGTCTCGCTGGCCCTGCTCTGGACCGTCGCGGTCGTCACGCCCGGCCCGAACTTCTTCAACACCGCGCAACTGGCCGCCAGTTGTTCACGCCGCCATGGCGTGGTGGCGTCGGCTGGCGTGGCCACCGGCACCGTGATGTGGGGTCTGGCAGGCGGTTTGGGGATCAAGTCGCTGTTCACCGCAGCACCCATGTTGTACCTGGCGTTCAAGATCATCGGCGGCTGCTACCTGATTTACCTGGGGTTGAAACTGTTCCGGCGCTCGGCACCGTCGATGGCCCAGAACCTGTTGCCCGACGAACCTCGGCGTTCACTGTTCTCCGCCTGGCGCCTGGGTTTGCTGGGCAACCTGTCCAACCCCAAGGCGGCGCTGTTCGTCGCGACGATCTTTGCGTCCACCATGCCGCAGTCACCGTCGCCGACGCTGCTGACCCTGGCCGTGATCACCATGGCGACCTTGTCATTCAGTTGGTACTCCTGCGTGGCACTGGTGTTTTCCAGTGAGCGGATGGCCAACGTCTATGCCCGCTCGCGCAAGTGGCTGGACCGGTTTGCCGGTGGTTGTTATGTGCTGTTCGGGGCCACGCTGGTAGCGAATCGCTGACGGCTCATGGTAAGAAGCCTTACTTTCAAACGTGAGGCCGATCATGAGCAAGCTGCGGGTAGGGATTATTTTTGGTGGCCGTTCGGCCGAGCACGAAGTGTCGCTGCAATCGGCGCGCAACATCGTCGATGCACTGGACCGTTCGCGCTTCGAGCCGATCCTGATCGGCATCGACAAGGCTGGCCACTGGCACCTCAACGACACCTCGGGCTTTCTGCTCAACGAAGAAAACCCGGCGCTGATCGCCCTCAATCAATCCAATCGTGAACTGGCCGTGGTGCCGGGCAAGGCCAGCCAGCAACTGGTGGAAACCGCCAGCCAGGCCTCGTTGGAACATGTCGATGTGATCTTCCCGATCGTCCACGGCACCCTCGGCGAAGACGGCTGCCTGCAAGGCCTGCTGCGCATGGCCGACTTGCCGTTTGTCGGCTCCGACGTGCTGGGCTCGGCCGTGTGCATGGACAAGGACATCAGCAAACGCCTGCTGCGCGATGCCGGGATTGCCGTGACGCCGTTCATTACCCTCAACCGTCGCACGGCGGCGCGAACCACCTTCGAACAAGCCCGGCAGAAACTCGGAGTGCCGATGTTCGTGAAACCGGCGAACCAGGGTTCATCCGTGGGCGTGAGCAAGGTGGGCAGCGAGGCTGAATATCATGCCGCCGTAGAACTGGCCCTCGGGTTTGATGAGAAGGTGTTGGTGGAGTCGGCGGTAAAAGGCCGGGAAATCGAATGCGCCGTGTTGGGTAACGAGAATCCCATCGCCAGCGGCTGTGGCGAGATCGTGGTGCGGGACGGTTTCTACTCCTACGACAGCAAATACATCGATGACCAGGCAGCCCAGGTGGTGGTGCCGGCGGATATCAGCGTTGAAGCCAGCGAGCGCATTCGTGCGTTGGCTATCGAAGCGTTTGAAACACTGGGCTGTGCCGGGCTGGCGCGGGTGGATGTGTTTCTGACGGATGAGGGTGAGGTGCTGATCAACGAGATCAACTCGTTGCCGGGCTTTACGCGCATCAGCATGTATCCGAAGCTGTGGCAGGCGGCTGGCATGAGCTACAGCGAGCTGGTGAGCCGGTTGATCGAGCTGGCGCTGGAGCGGCATGCGGGGCGTAAGGGGTTGAAGATCAGCCGGTGATTTTTACGGCGTTAGACTTGGGAGCGCCGATTACTTTTTCATGAGCGACTCCATTGTGGCGAGGGAGCTTGCTCCCGTTGGGCTGCGCAGCAGCCCTGAAACTGAGTTTGGTGCGCTTGCTGAAAAAACGCATCAGCTCATTCTGGGGGCGCTTCGCACCCCAGCGGGAGCAAGCTCCCTCGCCACAAATATGGTGTTGCCGGGGAGGTTGTATTCGGCCGCTTTATCGTTGCGTTTTTCGCGAGATCCACGAATACAACAACGTCTTGCGCTCCGTACTGTCATGGGTCCTTCGGCGGTAACTCGCAAATGCAGGCGAGGTGCAATACGTACACACCTCGCTCACCTCAACCTGCTCAGGTTTTATCCCTGCCGCCTCCAGCAAGATCAGCGCATACCGGCCCAAATCAAACCACGCACTCAACGCCTGCCTGGGTTCTGGCGGCTGAATTTCCGGTGCCAACAACGGCCCCGGCTGCTCAAACGTCCACGGCGCATTTCCATCCCGCCACAAATGCCCCTGGCTCGCCTGCAACTGCGCCACAAACTCGCCACTCACCTCATAACAACACGGCTTGATCGACGGCCCGATCGCAATCCGCAACTGGTCCAACGCCACTCCCTCGGCGGTAAACCGTTGCATGGCATTGGCGATGATCCCGCCTTGCAGCCCCTTCCAGCCGCCGTGAATCGCCGCGACGAGATCCCCGCTCTCCGAAGCCATCAGCAGCGGCAGGCAATCGGCGGTAATCACCGCAATCGGCTGCACATCCCGGCTGAAAACCCCGTCAGCCTCCACCGTGTTGGGCGTAAGCTCCGGGTGCCATTCAATGGTCGTGGCGCTGTGCACCTGCTTGCAGATGAACACCTCGTCGGGCCGCAATGGATCGTCAATCGTACAAAACCCATGGTCGACGCCAGCCAGGGCGCCGAGGTTATTTGCCTTGTGCACGCGCAGCTCTCCAGTGAGTCAATTCAATCCCCCAGCGCTTCGCCTTCACGGCGTGGATCAGCCCCGCCGATCAACGACGCCTTGCCCTGCGCATCGCGCACCCGGACGATCGCCTGGGCGCCGCTGGTCATGTCGATTTCGCTCAGGGCGTGGCCCTTGTCCTTCAGTGCCTGTTTCAGCTGAGCACTGAACAACCCGGCTTCCAGCTCGGTCGCGCCGTTGCGGCTGCCGAAGTTGGGCAGGCCGACGGCCGCTTGCGGGTCGAGGTTCCAGTCGAGCATGGCCACCAGGGATTTGCTCACATATTCGATGATCTGCGAACCGCCCGGCGAACCCACCGTGGCCACCCACTCACCGCTCTGGCGATCAAACACCAGGGTCGGTGCCATCGACGAACGCGGGCGCTTGCCCGGCTCGATCCGGTTGGCCACCGGCTGGCCGTTCTCTTCGGGGATGAAGGAGAAGTCGGTCATCTGGTTATTCAGCAAAAAGCCCTGGACCATTACATGGGAACCGAATGCGGACTCCACCGTGGTGGTCATCGACACCGCGCCACCCACGTCATCCACCGCCACCACTTGCGAGGTGGAAATGCGCAACGGCGAGCGATCCGGCGCGTAGGCCACTTCAATTCCCGCAGGCTTGCCCGGCTTGGCGACGCCCATGCTGCGCTCACCAATCAATGCGGCACGGCCGGCCAGATAGTCCGGCGCGACCAGCCCGGCCACCGGCACCGGCACATAGTCGGAATCCGCCACGTACTGGGCGCGGTCGGCATAGGCCAGGCGGTCGGCCTCGGCGATCAGATGCACCGCTTCAGGCACCGGTTCCAGGCCGGCCGGGGAGTCGTTCTTCACCGGCTTCAACAGCCCAAGCGTCATACGCGGGTCGCGGGTTTCCAGGGCCTGCAACGTGCCGAGGATCTGCGCAATGGCGATCCCGCCCGACGACGGCGGCGGCATGCCGCAGACTTTCCAGCGTTTGTAGTCGGTGCACAACGGCGCCCGCTCAACTGCGCTGTAGCCCTTGAGGTCGGTCAGCGTCAGGCTGCCGGGGTTACTGTTGCCTTGCACCTTGCGGGTGATTTCGTCGGCAATCGGGCCGTAGTACAGCGCGTCCGGCCCTTCCTTGGCGATGCGCTTGAACACGTTGGCCAGCGCCGGGTTTTTCAGCAGCGTACCGGTGGCCTTCGGGCTGCCGTCGGCATTCAGGAAGTACGCGGTCATTTCCGGCGAGCGGCTGATGTAGCGGTCAGCGGCAATCAGGCTGTGCAGGCGCGCAGAGATCGGGAAACCCTCTTCGGCCAGGCGAATGGCCGGCTCAAACAGTTTGGCCCATTGCAGGTGGCCGGTCTTTTTATGGGCCATTTCCAGGGCACGCAACACCCCCGGGGTGGCCACCGAACGCCCGCCAATCTGTGCCTGCGGGAACGACATCGGCGTGCCATCGGCGTTGAGGAACAACCGCTCGGTAGCGCCCGCCGGTGCGGTTTCGCGACCGTCGTAGGCGTGCACCTGCTTGCCGTCCCACAGCATGATGAACGCGCCGCCGCCGATCCCGGAGGACTGCGGCTCCACCAGGGTCAGCACGGCCTGCATGGCAATCGCGGCGTCGATGGCCGAGCCGCCCTTGCGCAATATCTCGCGCCCGGCTTCGGCGGCCAGCGGGTTGGCGGCGGCGGCCATGTGGCGCTCGGCGTGGCGGGGGCTCATGTCGGTGCGATAGCCCGAGCCGAGCTCCGGGGCGGGCGGCAGTTCCGGCGCGGTGGCGCTGTGGCAGGCGGCGAGGGTGAGGGCGGCGGTGATCAGCAAGAGGGTGGTAAGGCGTTGGCGGTGAAAAATCGAAAACACGCGATGACTCCGTTCATTTGAGAATGATCTGTTGTCCGTGGGGAGGGAATGTACCTCAGTGGTTTGCAGGTTGGGAGATTGATCTGTATTTGGTTGTACGGTACAACTATATCCTTCGTCATTCGGGCAAGAGGTTTCCCCCCGTGAACCGTTCCAAGCCAGACCTTATCGATCAGATCCGCTGTGCCTCGCGTCTTATGGTGCGAGAGCTGGGCTTCATGCAGCCGAAGTTGGCGGCCAGCAGTTACCCACCGTCATCGGTGCACACGATTGTTGAAATCGGCGAGCATGGCGCGCTGACAGCGGCTGAACTGGTCATGTTGCTGGGGCTGGAAAAGTCGTCGGTGAGCCGCATGGTGCGCAAGCTGGTCGAGGCGGGCGAGCTGGAAGAGTTTGCCAACGAGGACGATGCCCGTTCGAAAAAGCTGCGCCTCACCACACGAGGCCAGAAGACGTTACGCGACATCGAAACGTTTGCCCGGCGCCAGGTGGGCGAGGCGATTGGCGACTTGTCCAGCGAACAGCAACAGGCCGTCAGCCGTGGGCTCGATCAATACGCCGCAGCCCTGCAAACCCAACGTACTGGCGCCCGGCAGCCGAGGCACTACCGCATTGCCCATGGCTACCGGCCAGGCATCATCGGGCGTATCGCGCAGATGCACGCCGAGTACTACGCCCAGCATGCGAATTTTGGCCAGCCGTTTGAAAGCCTGGTGGCGGCGGACATGGCCGAGTTGATGGGGCGCCTGGCCAACCCGCGCAACCAAGTCTGGGCAGTGCTGGACGCAGAGCAGATCGTCGGTTCGATCGCGATTGATGGCGAGGGCGAAAACGGCGAGGCGACCCTGCGCTGCTTCATCCTCGACCCGTCTGCCCACGGCCAGGGCTTGGGTAAACGGTTGTTGCAAGAGGCGCTGGATTTCTGTGACGGGCACCGGTTTCCGGCGGTGCGGCTGTGGACGTTCAAGGGCCTGGATGTGGCGCGCAAGCTTTATGAAAGCGCGGGCTTTGTGCTGGAGTCGGAACAGGAGGGGCAGCAGTGGGGCAAGTCTGTGGTGGAGCAGTGTTTTGTGCGGCAAGGGGTTTGACATACAGCGCCCCAGTAAGAGGCGCTCAGTGCTGATGCCGGTAGCGGGGAATGTCATGCGTCACCTTCTTGTGGTTCGCCAGCCAGGCTGACGTTCACATAATTCTTACCCGGGCACAGCTATGATGCTCGTCCTTATGCAATAAGCCTGACAGGGCGACCCATTATGAATGTGAGCGTTCTCTACGCGTTGGCGGCGGCGGCGTTGTTCGGCGCCAGCACTCCGCTTGCCAAGCTCCTGGGGGTGGATACGCCGCCCATCCTGTTGGCCGGGCTGCTCTATCTGGGCAGCGGCCTGGGCCTGGCCATCGTTCGGTTTGCTCGCGACCACGGCTGGAAACGGCCCGGGCTTGCAGCCGGAGAGTGGCCCTGGTTGGTGGGCGCCATTGTCTTTGGGGGCGTGCTTGCGCCTGTGGCGCTCATGTACGGGCTCACCCGCACAGCGGGCGCCACCGCATCGCTGATGCTCAATCTTGAGTCGGTGCTCACGGCCGTGCTGGCGTGGGTCGTGTTCAAAGAGAACGCAGATCGCCGCATCGTGATCGGCATGATCGCTATTGTTCTGGGCGGGATCGTTTTGTCATGGCCGCAAGGGACAGCGACGGCTCATGATTGGACGGGGCCGCTGGCCGTGGCGTTCGCCTGTTTTTGTTGGGCCATCGACAATAACCTGACCCGTAAGGTCTCTGCCTCGGATGCGCTGTTTATCGCCGGCAGCAAAGGCTTGGCGGCGGGTGTGGTCAATTGCTGTTTGGCGTTGGCCATCGGGTCGCAACTGCCAGCGGTGGCCACGCTCGGGTCAACCATGGTGGTTGGGCTGCTTGGGTATGGCGTGAGTCTGGTGCTGTTTGTGCTCGCTCTGCGCGGGCTTGGCAGTGCGCGCACCGGCGCCTATTTTTCCACGGCTCCTTTCCTGGGCGCGGTCATCTCGATCCTGATCCTGGGCGAGTCAGTTTCGCTGATGTTCTTGCTCGCGGCCGCCTTGATGGCCATCGGGGTGTGGATTCATCTGATGGAACATCATGCGCACGAGCATCAGCACGATCCCCTCATGCACGGTCATCGCCATACACACGATGAGCACCACCAGCATGTGCATAACTTTGCGTGGGACGGTACCGAGCCACATAGTCATGCCCATGAGCACGCACCGATCCAGCACAGTCATGCGCATTTTCCCGATGTGCACCATCGGCATAAACACTGACGTCTGTGGGGCAATAGGGCGGTTTACTTTTCTTCAGGCATAAAAAAACGGCCTACCTTTCGGTAAGCCGTTTTTAGTACTTGGTGGTACACAGCCATTTGAACTGATGATCTAAGATGCTGTATTTAATAGATTTTAATATTCATTGATTTGAAAGGCATACAGGTAGGCATACAAGCCGCCTATTACTGGCTACTGCTATCCCGCTTGGAGCACCGCCAGATAGTTAACTGCCACAGCCATAAGTCACCTATCTCGGCTGGTTTTACCTTTGTGCCCCTTCGTACCTAGAGCATTCAACGCGGTAAATGGTGTGAAGGTTGACATCTCATTCATTTTCGCTCGGAAAGCGCGACGCTCGCTTTCTTGTTTGAAGATCACTATGTCCCTGGATTGGAGTGTTTCGTCCTCTAGTAAGTGTTTTCTGACGTGCCAAAGGATGTCCCTGGCGTTTGGGGCGGTTGGAGCATGGGTTAAGGTTTTGGTTAGCAGTTGGAGGATGTCCGTCGGAAGCCATAGGTAGGCTTCGAATGTGAGCTTGTTGAGATTTCTCTGATCGTCAGGAAAGCTCATCCATTCAGCCAGCAATGAAGCGATTGCTTCTGACTTGACTCGGATCTGTTCAGATTTTTTCCACTCCTCCAGCTTCACTGCGTACTCATGGCCGATAGATTGCTTGATTCTCTCAGCGAACCAAGTTTTGAGCAGCCATAAAATGATTCCCATGCCTGTGATGCCACCAGCACTGCCAAGCATTGCCGCCCATACCAAATCTAAATCCATTTTCTACTCCGTCGGGTTGAGCGTGCGATCAAATTTGTGCTCACCTCTACCATCAGGAGAGGTTGCCAGATGTTTTATCAGATCCCTTGTACCTGCATGCTGCCTAGCGCAACGTTTCTGCTGCATCGAATCGCGAAAACCGCTGGGGACCCTGGTGATATCCAGAGGGTACGGGGCATGAAACCCGCGGGACCGCGTTAGCGGCAGCCGTGCCAACTTACTGAAATTTCAATGTTGAAATTGAAAGGATCTTGAAGAAAAAGCGGACATCGTTACCGTATTGGTAATGGTGCTCGAAGAGGGCCCAAACGGTAGGGCAAATGCACAGCTGAACTGGAGTTTACCGGGTTCACCTGTTCACTAAGCTGGGTGACTTTCCGCTAACACGATGCTGCGGGTTTCATGCCGCGTACTTGAATAAAATCCTCAGGGCCCCTGCACCTTTTCAACCCTGCGCCCTTTTTTGCCCGGATGTCATGGCACCGCCGAACGAGGCGATTGCCATTATGGAGCGCTTCAAGATTAAGAGGACGGTGCGGTTTTCTATCGCTGGAGGTTCCTACAGACGACGGGGCGGGGGTATTTTTTGGATACCCCCAAAAACCATGTAACAGGTGTAACTTGTGTATCGGTTAAAGCTAGGTTATTGATTTTATTTGTTTTTTCGTGAGTTGCACGTAGCGTTAAGTACATGTACACCTTGTGTAACCATTGATGTCGGTGTAACGGACATCATCTTGCCATCTGCGCGCGTCGGCTCATATCTACGTGTGATCCCTAAAAATTGTTGACCCCCAGCGGTCGTTACGAGCTTTCGTTTTCTGGACCTATGCTGGTAGGGACGAAGTGTTTAGTGAGCTTCTCGAAGAGGCTACTGCGATGCTCGATGACGATTTTCAGCTGTAGGGCAAAGAAAAAGGGAAGACTTATCTGTCGCTAGAAGTGGCCGAAAATGGTAGAAGCTGTTGAAGTATTTGCGGCTGCATAGTAGGGAGCGCTAATGTCGGCAGTGTTTGTTCATGTGTCGGATATCCATTTTGGTCAAGAAAAGGACGATCGGGTACACATCCATGCAGATGTAAAGCAGCAATTAATCTCGGACGCGCGTGAGGTGGTCTCTAGGATTGCTGGAGGTGCTGCGCACGGCATTCTAGTAACCGGCGATATAGCTCAGTCCGGCATTAAAGATGAATACGATGAAGCAGCCAAATGGCTAGATCAGCTAGCGGATAGTATTGGCGTAAATATCAACTGTGTTCAGATGGTGCCTGGCAATCATGATCTTGACAGGTCGAAACTATCGCCGGCTGTGCGCAGGATTCTCGACCAAATTCGAGCCGGTGGATCTACGGAATACGAAGAGACCCTTAGTGACCCTTTGATCCGAGCGGCGCTATTCGCCCGTTTTGAGGACTATGGCAATTTCAGCTTCGGCTATGACTGCCCTCTTAATGACGAGGCCGCTTATGCATCTGAGATGGTAGTGACGCTCGCGCCTGGACGAGCGTTACGCTTCATCAGATTCAATTCCTCGCTTCTCTGTCATGGTAAGGAACGTGATGAGCATCCAGAGCTGCTCATCGGTGCTCGCCAATTCACGATTCCTCGTGACGACGGGGTTGAGAACATCGTTCTCGTTCATCACCCTTTGAGTTGGTACAAGGATCAAGAGCAGGTCCGCGATTACATCCGAAGCCGTGCACGAGTTTTTATTTCGGGGCATGAACACGATCCCAAAGTATCTGTCGATAACGTCGAGCAGGGTTGCGATCTAATGATGCTAGCAGCCGGTGCTACTGTTCCTTTTAAATCCAATTCTGTATTCACCTTTACTTACAACATTATCGAATTCGATTGGGATGAGGAAGTCGATGGTTTGTCGGTAACGATTCATCCCCGGGCGTGGAACGCGCAACGTACTTGTTTCGAGGCTGATGACCAGCGTCTTGGAGGGAAGAGTCCCAACTATCGGTTGGGGTGCCCGTCGTTTCGTAAGGCAGGTCTTCAAGGGGCGGTTACAACAAGTCGCCTTAACGATGCCGCACCATCCGAAAGTCACACATTTTCTGTAGAGCCGACGATTGAGATGGTCCTGATGGATTCTTCAAGTGGGGAGCTTAGTCCTATGGCGCCGTCGGTTGAAGGTTACGAGGTTGCCCGACTCAGATTCTTTCGAGACCTGCTTGAAGGAGAGCGGTTACGTGTTCTCGTCGCAATGGACGCTATTCCGGAAAATTTTGATGAGCCAATGTCGCAGGGGCTGGAGCGCAGATTATTGGATCGGCTTGTTCGAGACGGAAAACTGGGCGATGTTGAGAAAATGATTGATCAGTTGATTGACGAGCGAAAGGACGGGGTTCATTGATGGAAAATATTGCGGTTTACATGCGAATTACGAGTGTCAGCGTTAGTGACGATGATGTGAGTTCCCGGCGCACCTCAGCGGCAAGCCTTGCAACAGCTTGGGGGAAAGAGTCGGACATCTTGAAGCTCGTCACGAAGGCGACCGACATTGCTAAAGCATTGAGCGGGGACGGTAGACCATCAATGTTGTTAGGCGAAGAAGTCCAGAAAGTCATTCAAAAAAAATCTGCATCATATCTGTATGACGAACGCCCGATGGACGTGGGCGTATGTGCTGGCGTAGCAATGCTTTCCCTACTTAATAAATCTGCAGGGACTTCCGGTTACCAGATCGTCGATATCTACGCTGCTGCCCTTTGGTCTGCCCTCGGATATCAACATGTGCTCGAAGACGCTCGGCGGGAAAAACTACGGCGTGACGTTTTCGACGCGGCCGTGAAGCGGAGCAGGACTTCGGCTGAGAAGGCGCGAACGCGATTGGACGTATCCGATCCATCCGGGATAAAAATCGCTATTGGCGCCGACGGTGCGCCAACCAACAATATTTCTGATGTATTGAATCTCACAGTTGAAGCACTACGTCGAAATGCGGCTTTAGATCGTGAGGAGCTGGATTTCCTGTGGTGGGCTCAGCTAGGGCGTAGTCGGATACTTAATCGGCAGCTATCGGCTATCACCGAACCGGCCCGAATCGTCTCCGCAGGTATCGAAGGTGCGAAGATGCTCCGACGTCTTCCATGTGACGTACATCGTGAAATCGTCTTACGAACGCTTGATCAAGATCCAGAACTCGATCTTTCTGAGTTGCTGGAGGCTATCGGAGATGATCGAGAACTACTCGGAGCGGAGTTTACAAAGGGTAATGTGATGAAGTATCCGACTATTTTTCCACTTCTTCATGCCTTAGCTACAGGTGAATTGGACAGTGTGGGCGCTACCTTAAAGCGGCCCGTTTCAGAGTGGGGTGAGCGAGCATTGATGGAGGCAGGGTTTGTTAAATTAATAGCTCACGGTCCTGCTCATCTATGAGTGGGTCTTGCAGGTTCGACGGGTGTACTGTCGATGAGACAGGGTTGTGTGCGCTCGAGCGAGACCCTTCAAGCTGCGGAAATCGGGCCGCAAACGATGTGCCCAACGCATTATCCTCAGACGTTCGGGGTAATGGTGAGTTCTCATCAAACGCAGGCGAGAGATTGGGAGCAGCTGTTCTTGAACAGCCCGAGCGCGCTAGCGCTTTTGCCTCCAGCCGTACGCTCGGGTTGGATGATTTGAATAATATTATGGGGACTCGCTACGTCAACGTGGTTGGCATCCTAGGCGATCCCGAGTCCGGTAAAACCGCATGTCTGGCAAGCCTTTATCTCCTTGTATCGCACGCTAAGCTCGAAGGCTGGTCATTTCGCGATAGCAAAAGCTTGACTGCTTTTGAAGAAATCGCGCGAGGTGCGCGAGATTGGAATGATGGCAGGGCTCCAGAACAGATGACTGTTCACACCGAATTGACGGATGATCGTAGTCCAGGTTTTTTGCACCTCCGACTCGTTAGGCGCTCTGACGGCCGGTGTGTCGATCTGGCACTTCCTGATATACCTGGGGAGTGGACGCAGGCGCTCGTCGCCACCGCGAGCTCAGATCGGTTCGAGTTCATGAGATCGGCAGAGGCTATCTGGATAGTTCTTGATGGTCGCTCATTAGCAGACATTGAGAAACGTCATGGGCTCATAGTCCGTATGGGACAGCTAGCCGCACGCTTAAAAACTATGTTTGAAGGGCACACACCTCGATTGATGGTTGTTGTAACTCATCGCGATTTGTATGCCCTTGAGGACAATGTGGCGGAGCGATTGCGCTCTGAGTTCAATCGTCGCGACGTAGAGGTCGAGATTGTGGGCGCTGCTCCGTTTTCAGAACAGCCACAAAATATACCCGCAGGATTTGGGTTAGCTGAGTTAGTCAATCTTACCATCGGGATACCTTCTGCCCGTCCCCCCCTGTGGGGCTCAACAGAACCTGCAGCAGATGGACGTTCTTATCTAAACTTCAGGAGGGATCGATGAGCCGATCAATCGTATTGCTTGGCGGTCCTGACTCAGGAAAGACGAACTACATTGGTCCTTTGTGGCGAGTGCTTGATGCCGGTAACGGGGAATTACATGCTGCAGAGCAGCCCGACGATATCAACTTCGTACTTGAAATCAGCGACCATATTTCT
This sequence comes from Pseudomonas sp. Ag1, assembly GCF_000278565.1. Taxonomy (NCBI): domain Bacteria; kingdom Pseudomonadati; phylum Pseudomonadota; class Gammaproteobacteria; order Pseudomonadales; family Pseudomonadaceae; genus Pseudomonas; species Pseudomonas sp. Ag1. The sequence continues at coordinate 199,318 of NZ_AKVH01000107.1, read as the reverse complement.
GCTGGAGGGTTTGCGCCGCGTTCGGAGCATAGCGATGCCAGACGTGATTTTGAAGTAGTCGTCGCCGCAGCAAAAGGGGGACCACAAGCTAGGATCGTCGTGCCTGATATTTCTGGAGAACTTTGGCGCAACGCTGTCATCAACAGCGAGATTGCCTCCGATTGGATGGATGAACTGAAGCGAGCCGATGGAGCGTTGCTTTTTGTGAGAGTTAATTCGGACCAGGATGTCAGACCCCTCGACTGGGTGACATCACGCACTATGTTGGAGAGAATTGGAGATGAGGAGGAGCTTGGATTACCTACGCAGGTAATGCTGTGTGAGCTAGTCAGATTTTTGGAAAACTCACTCTCCAGTCGTGAGGACGGAGAGCGCCCACGGCTCTCTATTGTCGTAACTGCTTGGGACCTAGTTGATACAGAGACATTTCAACGAGGCCCTTTTGCTTTTATTGAACGCGAATATCCGCTTGTCGCTGGTAAGCTGACAGACTTGGATAGTCTTGATGTTAGAGTCTTCGGCCTCAGTAGCGTTGGTGGTGACCTTAAGCACGATCCTGTCTATCGAAAAGCTTTTCTTGAAGGCGGGCCTGATGGTCGTGGATGGGTCGCCGTAATTGAGTCGGAGGAGTGGACAAAGGATCCTGATATCACTCTTCCCATCGCTTGGGCAGTAGGTCTTTCATCCTGTGACTAAAGCGGAAATTCAAATTCATGGCTATCGAAAAGGGCATCAACTGCTCGCTTCGTCAGCTGTGCTGTTAAAGGATGATCAGGCGGTTATAGACCGTCTATCCGACGTGGCCGGCCCGCTTCGTCCTAAAGAACAGTTTTCACCCTATATAACCGCGTATCCGCTTCCTAGTGGGCATTTTTACGTGATAGCCAGAACGTGGCAGGACAATAGTGTTGCACGAGCGGGCTGTGTGATCACCATGAGTGTATTAGTCGACGCGAAGTTGTGGTCACTCAGTCCCCCGATTCAATCCCTCCTTCGGCTGCTTGACCCGTCCCGGCTACCGACGGAGCAGGATGCCGTTAGCGTTGAGTTGGATGCGTCATTTGATGAGCGACTTCCTTCTACTCCCGCTTTCAGTGCAAGTGAGATGCTTGAAGCACTTTTCCTTGAGGATGCGAAGCCGATAGTGGTTTTCGACGCGCCCAGTCCGGAGCTGATCGCATTTCGTATAATCGCCGCGTTGTGGCCTGATATTAGGCGACGTTTCGCACTTTCGACGTTCGCACTTTCTCCTCGTAAAATAGGAGGCCGTGACCTTGATCTCGTTTTCGCACCAATGAACGCAAAGGCCAAGTTCAGTGACTGGCCTGGGCGTCGGGTGGACGGGAGGTCATCGCAGATCAGTCGGCACAGATGGACTGGCGCGTTGGTTCGGCGTGTCTTTGAGGAGCCAAGCCCCAATCTGCTATCCGAGCGGGAGATAAAATTGCTGGAGGGCAATGACGCGGACAGTGCGTCGGCTCTGCGCATTGCGCTACTTTGGGAAGAACTTCTTGAGAAATCGCAACACTCTCCTACAGCGGTGTTAGGTTTGTTAGATATCGCTAACTCTGGAATGGTCAACAACGTCTTTGCCGTAAAGCTTTTGGAACCTTTGTTGGCCAAAGCTACCCGCCTAGCTGAAAGTACGTTGCTAATTAATGACGCTTGGGACTTCGTTGGAGCAATCGCGCGAAAAATGCGTGGACATGACATGCCAGAGGGTCATGTTGCGGTACGTCACCTCGCTGGCCAACTCGCAGGGCGTGCACCTGATAGCGCCATCAATTTTCTAGGTAACCTCGATCTCAATGGCGCTACAGTCGATCTGATACCCAGCATTGCGCAAGGGCTCGGCCAGACTTCAGACTCACGAGTTGAAAAGGCAATGCTCGGCGCGCCTACTGACATTCTTGCAATCCTTGTCGCTCAGGATAGAGATTTGGCTCGACGGGTTGCCATGGATGACGATCTAATAAAAAGGATAGGAGAGACACTTACCTTCATCGATCGAAAGTTGGCAGACAGTGCTGGAAGTATGCTGCTTCCATTTCTCGTCGAGGATCGTCACATTATCGCTGCTAAACCAATATTTAACCGGTTGAATTCTCAAGAAATTGTCGCGGAATTGCGATGGCTAGGTCAGGCTAATAAATTTAAATCCAAACGTCTAAGCGTTATGCTCATAGAGCGAGCACGAAAAGTCGGCGGACTATCTGTCATTCGTGACGTTCTGATTTCGTTCGATGCCTCAGTGGCAAGAGATAATCTTCTCGCCCAGTCACTTGCTGCTACTAATACGGATCTGCGCTGGCTTCTTGATCAGGAACGACTGTCCAAGAGTTCTTTCGGGAAATTGCTTCTAGGAATGCTTGAGCGTGCGAGCGATGTTGAATTCGTAGGCCTTCTTGCTGATCAGAGAGTGATAAAGCAGTTATTGGCTCGACTTCCTGAGGGCTCAGTGGATATTTTAGTTCGGATGATTATGCAGGGGCATCTCCCGATTAATACATACATCCGGGTTATTAAAGCTACCATTGGTAGCGTAGACGATTCCAGAAGGTTTGAGATTGCTGAAAAAGTCTTAGAAAGATGCCTGTGTAATCGGTTCGACGGCGACGAGAGCGATTTCTTACCTGAGCTGCTCGGTATTATTGGAGCAAAACTTGATGGTCGGCGTACAGTTATTATAGGGTTAGGGCGTAATAACACAGGTGACCTGGTACGTCGAAATCTTATCGCTTACGAAAAAGCACCCTCGGCTGCCCGCCGGCGCATTGTCGAAGCCGTCGATGAAATTGCCTTGGCTCTTAGAGAACGTTACAGCCTAGAGCTAGATTCGGCGTCAAGTGAGGCCTGCGCTAATATAATGATCGATGCTGAAAAGACATCGTATAAAGCTCTATTGACTGCGGCGGGGATTCTTATGCCGTCGTTGCTGAATGCCAGGCACCAACCAATATCTCTGATGGTCGCAGCATTGTTTCCAATGCTTTATCGCGAGCTAGCTAGTGCAGATGATGTGCCAGACTTAATAAAGTTTATACCTTTCCTTGACTGGGATCGTTGCAAAGCTGCACGTCGTGAGCTAGTTGAAGCTTTTATGTTGTCATCATGGAGGCCGGGCGATCTAGCTTTAACGTCGTATCGATGCGGCGATGTAAGCAAGATTCTAGGGCAAGTAGCAAAAGCATATGGCGGCGGTAAGTATCTTGATATGATCGAAAATGACCTTGCTCGCTTAAGCGATAAAGAGCGTCGAATTATTGAATGGGAAATATCTGATATTAAGCCTGATAGTGGCTATTAGTTTTACACGGTTTGATTGGCTTGTTTGTGCTCTCGTGGAAAGCTCGGCGTATTTATGATTTATAGGAATGTGTGGTTGGTCTTTTTAAGGTCTAAATCTAGTTGGCGCAATGTTATTTAAGCGCCTGAGATTTGTTTATATATAAATCAGCCCGCATTTGCGGGCTGATTCGGGGTCAAGCGGCGAGTAGGTCTTCCAGCGAGATACTACGAGCTACCGCTGCCAAGTCCGAGCGTTCAAGTCTTGAATGAAAGGGGCCGAAGCGAGGCACGTTCAGTTCGGATAAAGCATTGCCCATTCCGCCTCTTTGGTGGCTGACGGCAAGTATCCGTGCGCCTACAGCGAGCAGTTGCTCGGTCGCCGCGTTCCATTCCTCATCCAATGCAAAGCCAACCGCGCTAAATGCTGCCGCCTTGGCTTCATCGTAAGCGTCCGAACTACACCGCCTTGCATCTCAGACCTTAATCCCCTTTAACCGCTGATTGACGCGCTCACACTCAAAAACTGCGAAATTGCACCCCACTTGACCACCCATTTGCGTTGCAACTGACCAATCATTTGCATTCGAAGTGATCAGGACTCTCGGCTCTGTAGGGTAAGAGCGTGGCTAAAAGCAGACCGTAGGTTTGGCCAGTCAACGGGGCTCATTGAGCGCCGCTCTTTTCCTGTTCAAGCCGACAAACAGGGGGGCAATGAAACGGGAAATCGTAGGCTAAGGCGCGAAGTTTTCGTGGCTATCTATTCCATGCAGCGAATCGATCAGCGGGCAGCTAACCGTCCCGTGGCTCGCGCAACAGTCATCAACCAACTGCGCCAGGACCAACTCGATCCGCCGCAGATCCGCAAGTTTCCCCCGCACGTCTTCGAGCTTCTGCTCGGCGTGCACACGCGCATCATTGCAGTGCGTACCGTCATCGAGCCGCAACAGTCCGGCCACTTCATCGAGGCTGAAGCCCAGCCGTTGTGCGGACTTCACGAATTTCACCCGTGCAATATCCGCCTCGCCGTAGCGACGAATGCTGCCGTAGGGCTTGTCCGGTTCGGGCAACAGCCCTTTGCGTTGATAGAACCGAATGGTTTCCACGTTAACCCCGGCTGCCTTGGCAAAGACGCCAATGGTCAGGCTTTCCGCAGTGTTTTTCATACCGCTTGACTCCGTACCTGACTACGGAAATAACCTTAACCCATCGATCAAACATTCGAAAGGTTGAACCCATGTCTGAATCACAAAAGGGCCGTGGTGCACTCCTCGCTGGAGGTCTGGCGGCGATCCTTGCGTCCACCTGCTGCCTGGGCCCGCTGGTGCTAATTGCCCTGGGCTTCAGCGGCGCCTGGATCGGTAATCTCACCGTTCTGGAGCCCTACCGCCCGTTTTTCATCGGCGCGGCATTGTTGGCGCTGTTCTTCGCTTACCGGCGCATTTTCCGCCCGGCTCAAGCCTGCAAACCCGGTGAGACCTGCGCAATTCCGCAGGTACGAACTACCTACAAGTTCATTTTCTGGCTCGTGATGGCACTCGTGCTGGTCGCGCTCGGTTTCCCCTACATCCTCCCGTTGTTTTACTGATCAGGCAGGAGTCTCCCATGAAAAAGCTGTTTGCCGCTCTCGCGCTCATTGCCGTGGTTTCCCCGGTGTGGGCCGCCATCCAAACCGTCACCCTGTCGGTACCGGGCATGACCTGCGCCGCCTGTCCGATCACGGTCAAGAAAGCGCTGACCCAGGTCGAGGGCGTGACCAAGACCGAGGTGAGTTTCGAGAAACGCGAAGCCATCGTGACCTTCGACGATGCCAAGACCAACTCCGAGGCCCTGACCAAGGCGACCGAGGATGCCGGCTATCCATCTACCATCAAGCAATAGGAGGAAATACCAATGAGAAATCCTCTCAATCTGTTCACGCGGATCGGTGACAAAGCCAGTTCCGTCGGTGTGCTGGTTTCAGCCCTAGGCTGCGCCGCGTGTTTTCCTGCTCTGGCTAGCTTAGGCGCTGCAATCGGTCTGGGCTTTTTGAGCCAGTGGGAAGGCCTGTTCATCACCACGCTACTGCCCTTGTTTGCGGCCCTGGCGCTGCTCGTCAATTCCCTTGGCTGGCTCAAACATCGGCAGTGGCAGCGAACTGCACTCGGCCTGATAGGCCCTGTCCTGGTCTTGGCTGCGGTGTTTTTGATGCGGGCTTATGGCTGGCGGAGCGGTTGGCTGCTCTATATCGGTCTGGCCCTCATGCTTGGGGGCTCGATCTGGGATCTCGTGTCGCCCGCCCACCCCCGTTGCGCCCCGGGTGCCTGCCCACCACAGCCAAAACAGTAATGCCGCAAAGAGACCCATTTGAGGAAGTAAACGCTATGACCACACTGCGAATCCACGGTATGACCTGCGCCTCCTGTGCCGACCGCGTCAGAGATGCTCTGGAGGGAATCTCCGGCGTGCACCGGGCGGACGTCTCCTACGCCGGTGGGAAGGCCGAAATGACGGCCGACGCGGCTGTCAGCCGTGAACAAATGCAAGCCGCCGTCGAGGCCCTTGGGTATCAAGCGTCGTTCGAAGTCGCCTCGCTACAACCGCGCCCCGGCCAGCTCGATAAGGCGCTGGGCTGGTTGCGCAGCGACACCGAGGTCGGCAAAAACGGCGACGCGCTACACATTGCAGTCATAGGCAGCGGCGGTGCGGCAATGGCGGCCGCCTTGAAGGCGGTGGAAGCCGGCGCCCGCGTCACTCTGATCGAGCGCGGCACCATCGGCGGCACTTGCGTCAACGTCGGCTGCGTGCCGTCGAAAATCATGATTCGCGCCGCGCATGTGGCTCATTTGCGCCGCGAGAGTCCGTTCGATGACGGAATGCCCGCCACGCCGCCGACCGTCCTGCGCGAGCGGCTGCTCGCGCAACAGCAAGGCCTTGTCGACGAACTGCGTCACGCCAAGTACGAAGGCATTCTGGAGAGCACACCAGCCATCACCGTGCTGCGTGGCACCGCTCGCTTCCAGGACGGCCACACGCTCAGCGTCGAACTGGTCGAGGGGGGCGGGCGCGAAGTCGCGTTCGACCGCTGCCTGATCGCTACCGGCGCCGGTGCGGCCGTGCCGCCGATTCGCGGGCTGCAAGACACCCCCTATTGGACCTCGGAGGAGGCACTGGCCAGCGCCAGTATTCCGCAACGGCTCGCCGTGATCGGCTCATCCGTGGTGGCCTTGGAGCTGGCGCAAGCCTTTGCCCGGCTGGGTAGCCGCGTCACCATCCTGGCGCGCAACTCGCTGTTCTTCCGCGAAGATCCGGCCATCGGCGAGGCGCTGACCGCAGCCTTCCGCATGGAGGGCATCGACGTGCTTGAGCAGACACAAGCCAGTCAGGTGACCCACGCCAACGGCGAATTCGTACTGACCACCAACCACGGTGAACTGCGCGCCGACCAACTGTTCGTCGCCACCGGCCGCACGCCCAACACCCAAAGCCTGAACCTGGAAGCGGCGGGTGTACTGTTGGATGAACGCGGCGCCATTCAGATCGATCAGGGCATGCGCAGTAGCGCAGTGGATATCTATGCAGCCGGCGACTGCACCAACCAGCCGCAGTTCGTCTACGTCGCGGCGGCGGCTGGCACCCGTGCGGCGATCAACATGACCGGCGGCGAAGCTACGCTTAATCTCGATGCCATGCCGGCGGTGGTGTTCACCGATCCGCAGGTGGCCACCGTCGGTTACAGCGAAGCGGAAGCACAGCGCGCAGGCCTCGAAACCGACAGTCGCACGCTGAGCCTGGACAACGTGCCGCGTGCGCTGGCCAACTTCGACACGCGAGGGTTCATCAAGCTGGTCGCCGAAGCGGGTTCTGGTCGGTTGCTCGGCGTGCAGGCGGTGGCCCCGGAAGCGGGCGAGCTGATTCAGACGGCGGTGCTGGCTATTCGCAACCGCATGACCGTGCAGGAGCTGGCCGACCAGTTGTTCCCCTACCTAACCATGGTCGAGGGCCTGAAGCTCGCGGCGCAGACTTTCACCAAGGACGTAAAGCAATTGTCCTGCTGCGCTGGATGAATGGAGAGCACCATGAAATTTGCCCGCTACATTACCGAGATCGCCGAACGTCTCACCCCGACCAACCGGCCCAAAGGTTTTGCGGAGTTCTTGGTCGCGCTACTGGGTGAACTTGCCAAGGGACGCCCGATTTCGCGAACTACGCTTGCCAGGACTCTTGGCTGGCCCGCTGAGCAAGTGGCGGCTGTGCTCGAACAAGCCACCAGTACCGAATACGACAACGATGGGAACATCATCGGCTATGTCCTCACCTTGCGCGAGACGTCGCATGTCTTGGAAATTGACAACCGCCGGCTGTATGCCTGGTGCGCGCTGGACACCCTGATGCTCCCGGCGTTAATCGGCCGTACAGCTCGCGTCTCGTCGCATTGCGCTGCAACTGGAGCACCCGTTTCGCTTACGGTTTCACCCAGCGAGATACAGGCTGTTGAACCTGCCGACGTGGCAGTGTCACTGGTATTGCCGCAGGAGGCGGCCGACGTTCGTCAGTCCTTCTGTTGCCATGTGCATTTCTTCGCATCTATCCCAGCGGCAGAAGATTGGGCCTCCAAGCATCAAGGATTGACTATCGTAAGCGTCCAAGAGGCGTTCGGCGTGGGCCAGGAGCTTAATCGACATCTGTTGCAGACCCTTCCAATGAGAACATCGTGATTGGATTTCGACTCAATGTCCTACGGAGTGGGCATCGGATTTCTCTTTCCGACTTTGATCCGGTGATCCCAGCCATCGCCAAAGTCATAGACCTAGCGGAATGTCCTTTTCCCGTTCAACGCTTTGATCAGAGTCTTGCGGGTCTCCGAGTTCACGGGAGGCCCCCATCCATCGGAGTCGGGAATACCGTAACTCTCACCAGCTATTTCAAACTCATGCAGATGGTCATCGTGCCAGCCCATTGCGATCTGGATCACCGCGTGCAATTTGCCTAAGGTGATGTTCTCGGGCACCGCCACACGGCGCCAGATGGCAGGTTCGATCCACTTCAATTCAATGTGCAGTAGCAACAAATCAGGTTCGGGTTTTGGCAAGCGAACAGTTTTGACCATGGATCAGGCGGCCTCGCAGAGTTCCGTGGAGGCGAGAGAAACGTTCCAGGGCAGCAGTTCGTCGACCCGATTGATCGGGTGGTCGGCGATGCGCTCCAGCACGTGTGTCAAATAGGCTTGCGGGTTCAGGTCGTTGAGTTTGGCTGAACCCACCAGGCTGTAAATCGCAGCCGCTCGTTCGCCGCCGGCGTTGGAACCGACGAACAGATAATTTTTTCTGCCTAGCGCGACAGCACGTAGCGCGCGTTCGGCAGCGTTGTTGTCGATCTCAATTCGCCCGTCATCGCAATAGCGCACCAAGGCCTGCCACCGATTGAGGGCATAGAGAATCGCACCGCCCAATGCCGATTTTTTCGACAGTTGAGTCAGCGTCTGGTTGAGCCACGCGTGGAGTTGTTCCAGCAGCGGACTGGCTCGGCTTTGCCGAACCACTTTTCGCAGGTTGGGCGGTTGCCCTCGAATCTCGCTTTCGATGGCATACAGGGCCGCAATCCGTTGCAGCGCCTCGGCGGCAAGTGGTGAAGCCAGGTCTTTGTAGACCTCGTAAAACTTGCGCCGGGCGTGAGCCCAACACGCCGCTTCCTCAATGGTGCCCGTGGCATATAGTTGAGCAAAACCGGCATAGCCGTCCGCCTGCAAGATCCCGCTGAAGCGCTTGAGATGCGCGCGGGGATGTTGCCCCTTGCGATCCGGCGAGTAGGCAAACCAGACCGCCGCCGGTGTCGCGTCCCCCGTAGGTCGGTCGTCCCGCACGTACGTCCACAGGCGCGCCGATTTGGTCTTGCCGTTGCCCGGCGCGAGCACGCCAATCGGCGTGTCGTCGGCATGGACTTTGTGTCCGCTCATGACGTGGTGCTCAAGGGCGTTGATCAGTGGTCGCAGCAACTGACTGCTCTGGCCAACCCAGTCGGCCAGGGTTGAGCGCTCCAGCTCCACGCCCTCACGGGCGTAGATCTCGGACTGCCGATACAACGGCAAATGATCGACAAACTTCGAGACCAGCACATGGGCCAACAACCCTGGGCCGGCAAGACCTCGGGCGATCGGGCGACTCGGTGCCGGCACCTGGGCGAAGTGCTCGCAGCAGCGGCAAACCCACTTCGGACGGACATGGCGAATGACTTTGAAACGTGCCGGAACGTACTCCAGCACTTCGGACACATCCTCACCTAAATGGCGAAGCGTCCCACCGCAGCCAGTGCATTGCGACTCGGGCTGATGAACGTGGGTTTCGCGAGGTAGGTGTTCAGGCAATGGTTTACGGCGCGAAACTGCGCGAGGTGCCGGCTCGACTGGAGGTGTCATTTCGGCTTGGCTGATTTGCAGCTCATCAAGGCTCAACTGGAGCTGGTCGATCATCGCTTCCAGTTGCTCGGAGCTGCGACCGAACTGCGTACGACGCAGCTTGGCGATCATCATCTTCAAGCGCTCAATCTCTGCGTGCTGGGCAGCGATCAGCGCCTTCAAGGCTTGAAGATCATTCGGCAGGGAGTCGGTCACGAGGGTCATGCCCGAATATTACTGGGGATTTTTTCAGCGCGGCAAGTCAGACCGCGAGGACGGGTGCTGTACGAATTGGCCGGCGCCAATCAATGCCCTCCAACAGCATCGACAACTGCGCGGTCGTCAGCGACACGCTGCCGCTGGTTGCTTGCGGCCAGACAAAGCGTCCTTGCTCCAACCGTTTGCAAAACAGGCACAAGCCGTCGCCATCCCACCACAACAGTTTGATCCGGTCACCACGCCGTCCGCGAAAGGCGAAGATCTGACCGGAGAAGGGATCGGCTTCCAGTTGAGTCTGCACCATGGCCGCCAAACCGTCGAAGCCACGACGCATGTCCGTGACGCCAGCGGCGATCCAGATACGGGTTCCAGCGGGAGGGGCAATCATCGCACTAACTGCTGCAAGACGAGTTGCAGCGTCTGCGGGTCTGGTGCTCCGGTGATACGCAACTTGGCTTTTCCTACCTCAACTGCGATCTCGGAATGACACTCTGCCTGTGGCTGGAAGACTGGCGGCAGATCCATTGGCGCCTCGATCACCTGGACTGGCAAAAACGAAGCACTCTGGCTGACCGGGCCGAATAGCCCTTCTTGGTATTGCTGCCGCCAGCGAAAGACCAGATTGGCATTGACGTCATGTTCGCGAGCGATCAATGACACGGAGGCGCCAGGCTGGAAGGTGGCCTCGACGACTTGGCGTTTAAAGTCCAGCGGAAAGTTGGGGCGGCGACCGGCTCGACGGGCTGGGGCAACTGTATCCAAGATAGTGTCCACTAAAAAATGGTGTCCACTATCTTGGCCAATTTGGAGGGCTGTCAGGAGAGGGTGCTGGCCGGACGGTTACGATTGAAGAAACTGTTGGTATATCCATCCCGGCGGCGAGCGTCCCTGGGGTTGTATGGCTGATTGGAACGTGTGAACATACTCTCAATATAGGTAGGGGGGGTATGGTATGGGTCATATGAGATCAAGCAAAGACAATCTTCTTAAGCGTGTAAAGCGAATCGCTGGGCAAGTCCAGGCGATTGAGCGAGCACTCGACTCTGATGATGACTGCTCGAAAACCCTGCTTTTGGTCGCTTCTGCCCGTGGCGCTATCAATGGGCTGATGGATGAAATTATCGAAGACCACGCTCGTGAACACGTTGCGAATCCGACACTCAGCAACGAAGAAAGAGCGAAAGGCGTCGATGAGCTTCTCGAAGCCATTCGCCGCTATTCCAAATAGGATTTGCCCAGATGAGTAATTCGTACACCGACTATTCCCACGACCATATGTTCCTGGGGAAATCACATGAAGAAAACGCCAAGCGAACCTTGTGGGTAGTGGCTCTGACCGTCGTAATGATGGTTGCTGAAATCACCGCAGGTTATCTCACTGGCTCAATGGCGTTGCTTGCTGATGGATTTCACATGGCAACACACGCTGGAGCACTTGGCATAGCCGCAGCTGCTTACGGTTACGCAAAAAGACATGCCTCAAATGCTCGCTACAGTTTTGGAACTGGCAAGGTTGGAGACTTGGGTGGCTTCGCATCTGCTCTGATTTTGGGACTGGTCTCTTTGGGAATTGCCGGAGAGTCGCTATTTCGTCTCTTTCAACCGACTCAAGTGCAATTCGGGACAGCGACTCTTATCGCAATTGTCGGATTAGCAGTGAATGTGGTGAGCGCGCTTTTGCTGTCTGGCGGTCATAATCATCACCATGGGCATGACCACGGCCAAGATGAATCTCACCATGCACATGGTCATGACAATAATCTGCGCTCTGCTTATATTCACGTCATTGCAGATGCACTGACTTCGGTTCTGGCCATCGCAGCACTGCTTGCTGGTCGTTACCTTGGTTGGGTCTGGCTCGACCCTGCAATGGGGATTGTGGGTGCAGTTGTCATCGCACGCTGGGCTTGGTCGTTGATGCGGGTGACTGCGAGTGTATTGCTAGACCAGACAGATGATCATGTCGCTGAAGAGATTCGTGAACTGGTTGAGCGACAGGGAGATGCTTCGATCATAGATCTTCATGTCTGGCAGGTAGGGCCGCAAGCCCGCGCCGCTATTGTGAGTGTTCTAGGCAGCCCAGCAGTGAATGCACAAAACATACGAGAACGGCTTGCGACAGTTCATGAGATCACTCATCTGACAGTTGAGTACCGCACGAAGCCGGGCGCTGTTTCACCCGATCAGGTCGCCGTTCAGGCTTAGCAATGAGCCCGTAGTTCGCATAAGTTCGCCGAGGAATTGACCAATGGCCAAGGACATCGAGAATCCGTGTACTTCTGTCTGCCAGTTGAACAGCGAACTGTGCGTCAGCTGCGGTCGCACCAAGGAAGACATCAGAAAATGGAAACGAATGAAGCGTCCAGAAAAAATGGCCGCTGTACAACGCGCGACCCTGCGTCTGAAAAGCCTGCAAAAAAAGAACTCTCAAACCACTGTAATTTAACTTTTCTACGCTTTCAGCCGAGACAGATGTCCAGATTCGGAAAGGCAAGCTGAGTGGCAACGCCACCCGAACTTAGCACTATCGTGGTCAGATGCGCAGTGCTTGTCAGCAGACGGAGCATGGCGTCATCTCAAATTGTTATTGAGGACAGCGGTACGGGGTTATCCGATTCGGCGCAGGCGCGCCTTTACAGCTTGTTGCTGATCGTCCTTTGCGTATTGCTTGAGAATGAAATCAACATAGCATGTCCCGCTGCATGGCCATGAGCTGGGACCATGCTGTGGCCGAATGGATGAGGTGGGATTAGTTTGCGGGGTATTCAGCAATGACCTGATCTACGCCGGCTTTGGTCAGGCCGATTATTTGGTAGGTCTCATGTACTCCGTCGACTTCCATTCCTGGAGAACCTGCTGGCATTCCAGGAGCAGCGATCCCGAGAAGGTCGTCACGCTTACTCATCGCAATTATTTGCTCAACTGGCACATGACCTTCAACAAACTTCCCGTTGATCATCGCAGTGTGACAAGACGAGAGTCGTGGAGCGACACCTAGATCTTGTTTGACAGCACTCATGTTGGTTTCTACATGATCAATGACGGTGAAGCCATTGGCCTCAAGATGCTGAATCCATTTTTTGCAGCATCCGCAGTTTGCATCTCGATGCACATCGATGGTCAGGGCCTGCGCCGCTTGAGCCGTTGAGCCGATGAACAGCGCAGCGAATGTTGCAATACGCAGAAATCGACTTGAAAGTCGGAAGCTACCTGTCATGAATATTTCCTTTTCCCTTGGAGACGGCGAGATGTTCTACGAAGCAATAGAACCCCACTCAAGCGTTCATGCCGCTGCAAAGGTTACATTGAAGGATCTACTTTAGAGTCGGGGAGCCAACTCCCCGATCATTTGAATTCGTAGGGCTAGTGCTCAAATCGCTCAGAACCACATCCGAATACCAGCTACAAACCGGGCCTCGTTTGTCTTTTCCCCTTCATCGCTGGCTAGGTCAGCCGTCTTACCATATGAGCGATTCCAGCTAACACCAATGTAGGGTGCGAATTGACGAGTAATTTCGTAGCGCAACCGCAGGCCTAGTTCGGTGTTGGCCAATCCAGATCCTATGCCGCGCTGAGGATCATTTTTCCCGTACAAGTTTACTTCGGCGGTCGGCTGCAAGATCAGGCGATTGGTCAACAGGATGTCGTAATCGCCTTCAAACCGAGCTGCGGTTTGACCGTTCTCACCAATATAAGCAGTCGCTTCAGCTTCAAAGTTATAGAGGGCCATGCCCTGAATACCGAGCGCTCCCCATGTTTGAGGTGACCCAGGTTTGAAGTCTTGTCGAATGCCGGTGACGACATCCCACCAAGGACCGATGGCGTGTCCCCACAGAGCCTGAAGTTCAGCGTTCTCGGTTACGCCATTGGTACGTTCGCCTTCCGAACGCAACCATAGGCGATCGACGTCACCGCCGATCCACCCTTTTGCATCCCAAGCCAGCGCACTACCGTTGTCAGCGTCTTGGTACTCAAATTTATCCAGGAGGATGAACGAGTTAATTTTTTTATCGTGCACACCATGGCCTGGTAAGTCTGGAAAAGCGGCGGCCCGGTCAGCGTCGGTAAGTACGGGGATTGGGGTTCGGCTTGTGGTAGTCGCCCCTCCATCCATGCTTTCCATACCGTCCATTTGCCCGTTATCGCTGTGATCCATAGCCCCCATCTTGCTATGGTCCATGGCTCCCATTGAGCCGTGGTCCATCTTGGAGTGATCCATCGCGGCATCTTTCGGTTTGGCGGGTTTGGATTTTTGTGCAGTTGAAGACTTTGCGTCCGCACTTGATGGCATCGCCATCGACGGATCCATCTCTTCAGCGGCTTGAGCCATGAAAAAGAATGCTGGACCGGTAGAGACTGCAAGTGCCATCAGCGTTGGGCGTAAAAACTTACTGGTCATGATCTCAATCTGCCTTTTTGGTTTTTTGGTCATGATCCATCGACTCATGGCTCATCTGGCTATGGTCCATCGCCCCGTGATCTAGCTTCGAATCGTTTGCCGTTGCTGGCTTGTCCGTTGCTGTAACAGGAACAGTGGTTGAATGGTCGCTGCCATTTTCCTCTGCCAGCACCGTGGACGAGAGTCCACCCAGCAGGACAGCGGCAAAGAGGCAACCCACGAGGGAATTACGATTTCGGTATGTGCTCACAGATCGTCTCCTTTACTCATCAACCCGTACTTCACGGAACATGCCCATTTCCATATGGAAAAGCAGGTGACAGTGATATGCCCAACGGCCTAAGGCATCAGCGGTGACTCGATAGCTGCGTTTGGTACCTGGTGGCATATCGATCGTGTGCTTGCGCACCATGAACTTGCCGTTCTCGTCCTCAAGGTCACTCCACATGCCGTGAAGGTGGATGGGGTGTGTCATCATGGTGTCGTTCACCAAGGTGATGCGCAGACGCTCGCCATACTTCAGGCGCAGCGGTTCGGCGTCAGAGAATTTGATGCCGTTGAACGACCACGAAAACTTCTCCATGTGACCGGTCAAATGAAGCTCGATGGTACGATTTGGCTCGCGGCCGTCAGGGTCTTGGAAAGTGCTTTTCAAGTCGGAGTAAGTGAGCACTCGACGACCATTGTTCCGCAAGCCTATGCCCGGATCACTTAGCTTTGGCGTTGGATTCATGGCTTGCATATCAACCAGGGGATTGTTGGTTTCAGAGGCAGGGTGTGTCTGCATTTCTCCACCCATACCACCCAT
Source organism: Pseudomonas sp. Ag1 (assembly GCF_000278565.1). Classification (NCBI taxonomy): domain Bacteria; kingdom Pseudomonadati; phylum Pseudomonadota; class Gammaproteobacteria; order Pseudomonadales; family Pseudomonadaceae; genus Pseudomonas; species Pseudomonas sp. Ag1. The sequence continues at coordinate 184,234 of NZ_AKVH01000107.1, read as the reverse complement.
GCCAGCCATCCCTGACATATCACCATTGCCCATCCCAGCCATCTTGCTGTGATCCATGCCCGCCATGTTAGTCATGTCACCGCTGTCCATGCCGGTCATCCCGGTCATGTCACTTTGGTCCATACCGGTCATCTTGCTGTGGTCCATGCCCGCCATGCCCGCCATGCCGGACATGTCACCTGGTGTCTTCTCTGCGCCGCCCATACCAGCCATGCTGCCATGGTCCATACCAGCCATACCGCCCATCCCCATGTCATCCATAGTGACGATTGGACGTGGATCTATAGCAGGTACCTGAGCAACTAGCCCTTCACGAAGAGCGAGGGTTCCGCGTGCATAACCCGTCCGATCCATAGACTGGGCGAAGATGGTGTAAGCCTCTTCACTGGCAGGCTCTACGATCACGTCATACGTTTCAGCTACGGCGATGCGGAATTCGTCAACACTCACTGGGTTGACGTGTTGGCCGTCGGCGGCCACAACGGTCATTTTCAAACCAGGAATGCGGACGTCGAAATAGCTCATCGCCGAGCCGTTGATAAAGCGTAGTCGTAGCTTCTCACCCGGCTTGAAAATACCGGTCCAGTTACCGTTTGGCGCCTGGCCATTCATGAGATAGGTGTAAGTATCTGCGCTGACGTCTCCAAGGTCGGTTGGGCTCATGTTCATTTCAGCCCACATCTTCCTGTCAGCTACTGTAGCTGACCAACCTTGCTTACTGACATCGTCGATAAAATCACCAACGGTGCGTTTATGGTGGTTGTAGTAGCCCGACTGTTTCTTAAGCTTGGCCATGACGCGACTAGGATCTTCATCGGTCCAATCAGTCAACATCACCACATAGTCGCGGTTGTATTGAAAAGGTTCAGGCTCTTTCGAGTCGATAACGATTGGCCCGTAAACCCCTGCCTGCTCCTGTAAGCCCGAGTGGCTGTGGTACCAGTACGTACCATTCTGATGAACCTTGAACTTGTACTCGTACATGCCGTCGGGTGCGATGCCATGGAAACTCAAGCCAGGTACACCGTCCATATTGGCCGGCAGAATGATCCCGTGCCAATGGATTGAGGTGTCTTGGTCCAGGCGGTTTTTTACACGCAGGGTGACTGTCTCTCCTTCGCGCCAACGCAGCAAAGGTCCTGGCAATGATCCATTGATGGTCATGGCTGTTCGCGGCGAGCCGGTAATGTTTACAGGTGTTTCACCAATAAACAGATCAAATTCATTGCCGGTGAGTACGCTCGGCAGACCTGGACTTGTCACCGCCCATACTGGAGTGCGCCAAAGGCCAAAGCCGCCGAGAATGCCACCAGCGGCCAAGCCTTTTACGAATGTCCGTCTAGAGGTTTTGGAATGCATGCCGTTTATTTCCAATCAGTCAAAAGGGAAGCCGTGCGAAACAACCGATCATGAGTTGCCCGGATCAGCTTTGCCCACCGTCACAAAAGACAAACTCTTACGGCAAGCGAGCTCAGAAATTGCCACATTTAAACCACCGCAGTGATTACATTTCTGTCAGCTTGGAGGGCTAGCTATTTAGCAATTCTTGTGATCCATCGCCTTGGCTTTGCTTTCAGCGACGGGATGTTGGGCATTTTGCGTTTGAGCTACTCGGTACGATTCCATCGAATTATTCCTGGCCACTTCCATGCGTGCGAAAGTCCGGTCACCACCCCCTTCAGCCATAGCCAAAGAAGAGACGGTCAGAGCCGCGATGACGAACAAGGTTTTGATAGGGTTCATTTGGGGGGCCTCGGATGATTATTGGTGACCCCTGAATCCACATCAGTCGTTGACTCTAGGGGGTGAGCTTGAGGCTCAATAGGACTATAAGACTCATCCCCTGTCAGGAAGCTTAGGCCAATATTACAGTTGTGTCAGGTTGCGATATTTCTCTTGAGATGCAGAGTGATTAGTCCGTAAGGTCTAAGCTATCCAACGACACATAACCTCCATCCACCATCTAAAATTTACCTGTGCGGCGTTGTAAGTTTCCGGTCACTGCACGATGGCGTGGCGTTTTTTGAGTTTTTCGCTGAAATCATACATCGGCTCGGACGCACTACGTTAAGCACTTGAGTGTTCGATAGGTGGGAATTAAATGGCAGCGTAACTAAAGGTGGCCACCGGTGAGTATTAATTTTGACAAAGCGCTTGGCTCCGCAGAAAGAGCATTACGTTTTCGCAGCCAACGAGCTGAGGTACTTAGCAATAATATCGCTAATGCCGACACTCCTAACTTTAAGGCCAGGGACTTGGACTTTTCTGCTGTACTGGCTAGCCAAACAAAAGGAGGTTTGGCTACTCCGTTCTCTTTAAAAACAACAAACCCAAAACATATTGCCGTAAACGAATTAGTAAGTGATATTCACGGCGGTGCTTTGCTTTACAGTACGCCGAACCAACCTTCCATTGATCAAAATACTGTGGATCAACAGGTCGAGGTCGCAAAGTATACGGAAAATGAAATTCATTTCGAAACCGCCTTTACTAGATTAAATGGAGCATTTAAGGGGCTACTTAAAGCTCTGCGAGGTGAATAATAAACTTTACCCAGCGAGGGAATCAGCGCCTCAGGCGCTGATTTGGGAAGGGAAACCGAGTGCTTCGACAGTTTTACGGACTTGCTCTGGGTTTTCACTGCTTTCAACGCTTACCTTACCTGCTGCGCGATCCACGGAAATCATAGCCTCGCTGTCCAGTGACTGAATTGCTTTGGTGATTTTGCTGACGCAGCTACCGCAACCAATGCCTGATACGTTTAAGACGAACATGGTTATTCCTCTTGTGCTGAGCAGTCTATTTTCACCGCAACAACAAGATCAACGTTGACACCACGGTAAGGTCAAGAGTTATGTATAGCGGGCTGTGAGCATCGGTTACGCTCATTCAATTCGGGTATTCCTCAGCCTCAAAGCATTGAAAACTACAGACGCAGAACTGACGCTCATGGCTAACGCAGCAATCATTGGAGACAGAAGGTGCCCCGTCAGTGGATAGAGCAGGCCTGCGGCGAGGGGAATACCCATTGAGTTGTAAAGGAAGGCGAACCCCAAGTTTTGCCGCATGTTTTTTACCGTTGCAACCGAAAGTGCCCGTGCCCGTAAAATCCCCATCAGGTCGCCTTTTACCAGCGTGAGCTGCGCGCTATTCATCGCGACGTCAGTCCCTGTACCCATGGCAATGCCCACATCTGCTCGCGCCAAGGCCGGTGCGTCGTTGATACCGTCGCCGGCCATGGCAACCTTTCGACCGGATTGCTGGAGGTCCGCCACCAGGCGCTCCTTGTCCTGAGGTTTCACTTCACCATGAACCTCTTCAATACCCATCTCCTTGGCGACAGCACGTGCGGTGGTGAGCCCGTCTCCCGTGGCCATGATGATTTTTACGTTATCAGCCTTAAGCTTGGTGACTGCTTCTTTAGAGGTCGGTTTTATCGGGTCTGAGACCGCTAGTAATCCTGCCAAGACCCCGTCAACTGCTAGATAGATGATGCTGATGCCTTCAAGGCGCAACAACTCTGCACGTTCTTGTAAGACCTTTGTGCTCACGCCGGCAGCTTCCATCAGTGCAGTGTTGCCCAGCTGTACTTTCTTGCCATCAACGAGACCACTCACCCCAATCCCTGAGCCGGACTCAAACGATTCAGGCTTGGTGAGCGCAATATTTTCAGTTCGGGCGTGATCGACGATGGCGTGTGCCAAAGGATGTTCGCTGCCTTGATCAAGGCTAGCGGCCAGTTGAAGCACATCGCGTGGGTTGAAATCTGGTGTGGCCTCCACACTGTGAAATACCGGCCGTCCCTCTGTCAGGGTTCCCGTTTTATCGACAATCAGTGTGTCGATCTTGCAAAGGTTTTCGATGGCACTGGCATCTCTGAACAGCACACCCATACTGGCGGCTTTACCCGTCGAAACCATGATCGACATGGGCGTTGCCAGACCCAGAGCACAGGGACAAGCGATGATAAGCACGGCGACAGCGTTGATCAGGCCGAAGACCCAGCTGGGTTCCGGGCCGAACAGTCCCCAACCTATGAGGGTCAGCAACGCAATCGCGATAACCGCCATCACAAAGTAGCCGGCGATCGAGTCGGCCATTCGTTGCATGGGCGCTTTGGAGCGTTGGGCTAGTGCGACCATTTGTACTATCTGCGACAGCATGGTGTCAGCGCCGACCTTTCGCGCCTCCATCACCAAGCTTCCATGAGTATTAAGCGTGGCACCGATCAGACTATCCCCTGCTCTTTTCATGACCGGCACAGGTTCACCAGTGAGCATGGATTCATCCACCGCACTTTCTCCCTCGAGTACAGAGCCATCAACTGGCACTTTTTCACCAGGTCTGACCCGCAAATGGTCTCCCAAGTGAACATGGGTAAGAGGAATGTCTTCCTCCTGACCATCGGCGTTGATCCTGCGTGCAGTCTTGGGAGATAGGCCAAGAAGGGACTTAATGGCGGCGGAGGTTTGTGACCGTGCTTTGAGCTCAAGAATCTGCCCAAGCAAGGTGAGCGAGATGATGACCGCAGCGGCTTCGAAGTAGACGCCGATGCGTCCATCTTGCATGAAGGTGGTGGGAAAACTTTGGGGAAATAGGGTTGCCGCGACGCTGTAAAGATAGGCTGCGGCAGTACCTAAACCAATCAGAGTCCACATGTTTGGACTGCGATTTCTAACGGATGCTATGCCTCTTACAAAAAAGGGCCAACCTGCCCATAAGGTGACCGGAGTGGCAAGAGCGAACTCGATCCAGTTTTGAACCGAACCATGGAAGATTTGTAATGAGTGACCCGCCATGGCTAGAAGGGCCACCATTACGGTTAAAGGCAGCGACCACCAAAAGCGGCGGGTGAAATCCAGGAGCTCGGGTTTGTCATCGTCATCAAGCGCGGGCATGACGGGCTCTAATGTCATGCCACATTTAGGGCAATTGCCGGGCCCTGGCTGTCTTATTTCCGGGTGCATAGGACAGGTAAACTCAGTGGCTAACTGTAGCGTGGGCTCTATAGCGGCGCTGCTGGGTTCAGCGCTGGGATGATTACCAATGTAGCGTTCTGGATCTGCCCGAAATTTCTCTTGGCATTTCTGGCTACAAAATTGATACGTCTGTCCTTGGTAAGACTCGCCAAATTTACTTGGAGGTATAACCGCCATACCGCACACCGGGTCGCGTAGACCACCGTCATTGGGTGAGGCAGCGTGGGCGGGACCGTGATCGTGGTGGCTCGGTGGAGTGGGCATAGCTATTTCTCTTCCTTGTTGGTTCCTGCCTGATCGCCATGGTCATGTCCGCCATGTCCATGTCCAAAAAAATGCATCAATGGACAGATCAACAGGATGAGGTAGGGCAAATACGGATAAACGTGGGTGAAATGTTCCCGCACCCCGTAAAAGGCACCGATCGCAATGAGCATGATCAGTACAACGCCTGTTTTGCGCCTCCAAAATGGTGGGGAGGTGCTTCCAGCCGGATGCTGATGCTTATCCATGATCTAGACCCCGTGTGTGAGCGTGTTGCTCTGATCTCTGCCTCAGAGCATAGCGAACTCTTGCGTCGACGCGGTTTTAGCGGTCGGTTCAGGCTTACTTCAAGTCAAATTGACCGACCATCCCCGACTGGTAATGACCTGGCACGTTGCAGGCAAATTGAAGTCCAGTTGTGTTGTTGAAGGTCCAGATCAACTCCTTGGTTGCCCCTGGCTCGATCAGCACGCTATTCGGGTCGTTGTGTTCCATTCCAACCATCTTCATGCCTCCCATGCTATGGCCCATGTTGCCCCACATTTTTCCAGTTCCGGTGGGTGTAAGCGTTCCATTCTGGAACATGCTCGCCATTTCTTTTTGGTGCGCCGCGTGAGCAGCGGCTTGGCCGATATTGAACTCGTGCAGCAACGCCCCTTTGTTGTGAAGTACAAAGCGAACCGTTTCACCGGGCTTTACGTCGATGCTTTTAGTTTTGAAGAAAATATCACCCATCTCTACATCAACCGTGCGAGTGACCTCTGAGGCGACTCCAGGCTGACCGATATCCTCTTTCCCATGACCTACGCTGGCCATCGCCGTAGCGCCGAGGAGTAGGGTGATTGCCGCAATAACTGGAGTAATGAGCTTAGTTTTCATGGTGACCTCGAGAGCCAGTGGAAAATACTAGCTATGCTAAAGGGATAGAGCTGAGCGTTAACTGACTTGAACACTACATTTCTGTCAGTTTTCCTGAGAAAACACGGCGCCCAGATGACGCCGTGTCTAGTGGGCGGTTCAGAGAGCCCCGTAGGAGTTATTCGGTTACTGATGGTTCTCAGAAAGCATCAGTTTGTGCTCGCGCTGCATTTGGTTCAAAACGTCATCAACCATGGCGTCGTGTTTTTCCATCCAGGCGAGATGTTCCTGAGGTGACATTGATGCTTTTGGATGATCTAGATGAAGCTGGCCCATGATCTCGCCCAGTATTTTCATATGCTCGGCCATGTGAACATGGCGCTGCCCTTCAGGAGCTTTTTCAGCTTGTACCAAGGTCGCTTCGGCTTTATCGCGCAGGCTTTCCATGCGCTCCATAATCCGATCTGCACCACCTTCAGCCAACGCAGATGCTGAGATGAGTATCGAACTAGCAAAGAATAGGACTTTTAAACGGTTCATGAGGAAGCTCCTTTTTGATTTGTTTTCCGGCTCCTCTAGCTTTCATGGTTAAGAGTCGGTCGAGCACCAGAAAGTACTCATGCTCGAACCCTAGACAGCACTCGCTGACATCTACCTGAAGCCAATATTACTTTTCTGTCAGTTGCTGGTTGGCAGAGGCATTTCATTGCAGACTCAGCCTCACAATTATTCGAGAGCCATCCCCATGAGACTTCTGGTTGCGGAAGACGAACCCAAAATAGGTATTTATTTGCAGCAAGGACTCACCGAGGCGGGGTTCAATGTTGATCGTTTTACCAATGGCAAAGACGCGCTTCAGCACGCCTTGAGCGAGGCGTATGACCTGCTGATTCTCGATGTGATGATGCCTGGGCTGGATGGCTGGGAAGTACTTCAGAAAGTGAGAGCATCCGGAAAAAATGTCCCTGTGCTTTTCCTCACGGCGCGAGACCGAGTTGAGGATCGGGTAAAAGGACTTGAGCTGGGGGCTGACGATTACCTGATCAAACCCTTCGCATTTTCTGAATTGCTGGCTCGCGTCAGAACGCTGCTGCGTAGAGGTACCACTGCCCCCTCCCAAACCCATATGAAATTGGCTGATTTGGAGGTGGACCTCCTCAAACGCAGGGTTATCCGCGCAGGCAAACGTATAGATCTAACGGCCAAAGAGTTTGCGTTGCTCGAATTGCTGCTCCGTCGTCGAGGTGAGGTTCTGCCCAAGTCGCTTATTGCTTCCCAGGTCTGGGACATGAACTTTGACAGCGATACTAACGTCATCGAGGTTGCTGTCAGGAGGCTCAGAGCAAAGATTGATGATGATTTTGAGGTCAAGCTTATCCACACCTCTCGAGGCATGGGGTACATGCTGGATGCGCCGGATTCGGGGACGGGGTCGGAATGAAGCGAATGTCCCTGACTACGCGCATGAGCCTGATGTTCATGCTAGCTGTAACGGCTGTGCTCACCGTCGCTGGACTCAGTTTTAACAACCTCAGCCGGCATCATTTCAAGATGCTGGATCAGCAGGCGCTGAACGAAAAGCTTCACTCGACGCAAAGAATTTTGACTGGGTTGAACAGCATTGATCAATTCAGTGATGTTAAGCCTGAGCTGGAGGCACTGCTTGGTGCTCATCGTGATTTGACAGCTCTTATCATCGATGGTGACGGTAAGCTCCTGTTTGCTGACCCAGGTCCGATCGTAGTTCCTGAAGACTTCCGAACGGTCACAAACAGCAATGTCTGGGAGTGGCGAGACCAGGAGCAGATATTTCGAGGCGTGACGGCGCAAGCCATAGTGACGGGGCAGGACAAGCCATTGACAGTGATGTTGATCTTTGATGTTACTCAACATATGGCCTTCTTCGAGACGCTTGAACGATGGTTTTGGATAGGACTGGTGATAAGCGCGCTGGTCAGTGCTGCACTGGGCTGGATGGTAGCGCGTAGTGGACTACGACCTATTCGCCTAGTCACTCAGGTAGCAGCTTCGATGTCAGCTAAATCGCTCAAAGAGCGTATTCCATTAGGTCCCGTTCCCCAAGAGCTCCAGCAGATGGTGCTCTCGTTCAACGCAATGTTATCTAGACTGGACGATGCGTTTGTTCGTTTATCGAACTTCTCTGCGGACATTGCTCACGAATTACGGACACCCGTTAGCAATTTGATGACTCACACTGAAGTGATTTTATCTAGAAAAAGAAATATTGAGGACTACGAGGACAATCTGTACTCAAATCTTGATGACTTGAAACGTATGGGACGTATGATTGATGACATGCTTTTTCTAGCGAAATCAGATAACGGTCTAATTACACATGAAAACAAACCGATTGACCTGGTAGCAGTAGTAGAGAAATTACTCGAGTACTACCGTTTGCTGGCTGATGAGCGAGGGATCGACCTGAAGGTCACAGGCAGGGGTAGCGTCCGAGGTGACGTACTCATGCTCGACAGGGCCATCTCTAATCTGCTCTCAAATGCGCTCCGGTACACCCCCGAAGGAAAGTGTATTACTGTCGATATTCGGCAGAAAGGAACTTCAATATCAGTCTCTGTGGAGAACCCGGGAGAGCCCATTGCGTCCGAGCATCTTGAAAAGCTGTTTGATCGATTTTATCGCGTGGACCCAGCTCGCAGAGAAGGAAGTCCAAGTAATGCAGGGCTAGGTTTATCGATTACTCGATCTATCATTGAAGCGCATGACGGAAAAATATGGTGTACGTCGTTAAACGGAATAACAGCCTTTCATATTGAACTCCCATGTGCTGATGCAAGAAAGGTCTAAGACACCTTGTTCATATGTATGCAGGCAACATGTGGTTAGCTCAATAGGATCGTTTTTGGATGAGAGAAAACTCTTGGAGCGTTCCAAAGAAAGTCGCGTATTTGGCGCCGTATCCGGGCAGATCAGTGCCAAAAACCCGCCCCAAGCTGACTGAAATGTAATCGAACAGTTTGCGTTCATGTGGCATCGTGTACTCGCACTGTGACGTTGGAAATCTTGTGATTCCTCCCTGTCCAGCCGGCCCTAGAACACGGAATTTGCTAGGTATTCGTCAGTGGTTTTAACGAGCGTCAAAAAGTAAAAAACTAGATATTCCCTAAAAACCTAGAACCAACAGCTTTTGCTGTCAGGAGTCTTGCATGTCATTCCTTAAAACTACCACCGTAGCTGTTGCGCTGACTGCGGGTTTGCTTCTGAGTGCAGTTGCTCAGGCGCATCCAAAGCTGGTTTCTTCTACTCCCGCTGAAGGATCGGATGCGGCGGCTCCGTCTAAAATCGAACTGCACTTTTCTGAGAATCTAACGACTCAGTTCTCTGGTGCAAAGCTGATTATGACCGATATGCCTGGTATGCCGAATTCACCTATGGGCGTAAAAGCTAACGTGGCAGGTGGCGGTGATCCGAAGACGATGGTTATTACACCCGCATCGCCATTGACCACGGGTACTTACAAAGTCGAATGGCGTGCCGTTTCCTCGGACACTCACCCGATTACCGGCAACTTTTCTTTCAAAGTGAAATGATTCATGAGCGACTCATTAAATATCGTTGTTCGCTTTGCTCTTTATTTCGACCTGATGCTGTTATTTGGACTGGCAATTTTTGGTCTTTATAGCCTCAGGGGAAAAGAAAGAATATCGGGAACAGTTTTGAATTTTGAGTCGCTTCTTTACAGTACTTCTGCTGTAGGTGTAGCTCTGTCCCTTGCCGCCATGTTGTTACTTGCGAAAGCAATGAGTGGCGTGTCGGGTTTCATGGAGCTACATCACCATATCTTTCAAATGGTTCTCATGGGGACTGACGTCGGTTTGACCTGGATGGTCCGAATAGGGGCGTTGGTGACGGCCATTATTGGCGTTTCCCTGAACAAGCGCTTTCCAACACTGAGTCTTTGGATTGTCACTGTCTGTGGCGCGATTGCGCTAGCGACGCTGGCATGGACAGGGCACGGAGCAATGGACGAGGGGAGCCGTCGCTACTGGCACTTTATTAGCGATATCTTCCATCTTTTGGCCGCAGGCGGTTGGTTGGGTGCGCTAGCGGCATTTGCCCTGCTGCTGCGTTTGAAATCACTGAAAGGTGAGCGAGAAGCACGAATTCTTGCTCGGGTACTGACAGGGTTTGAATCGGCCGGCGCGGTGATTGTAGTGATCATCAGCATTACGGGAGTGGCGAACTACCTATTTATCGTTGGGCCAAATCTCGATGAGGTGATGCTCAGCACTTATGGCGAGTTGCTATTTTTGAAGGTCCTGCTCTTTGCCGGGATGATCGTATTAGCGACGCTCAACCGTTTTCACCTAAGCCCGCTCTTGGAACGTTCTGTTCGAAATGGAGACTATGCTGTCGCGGTCAATGCCTTGCGCCGTAGCATGAAGCTCGAATTTTCAATGGCAGTCATCATTATTTGTCTAGTCGCATGGTTAGGTACTTTAAGCCCGGTCATGGAAATGAGCGCGGCATAGCGGTTGGTGATGGCCGACTAAGGAGTCTCAAGGGTGAATTGTAAGGGCCATTTGCACCGTCTACACTCCAGCTCATGAAACGCTACCTGCGGTTTTGCCTAATTTTCCTGATTAGCTTGGCGCTTCCCCTCAGCGGGATGGCGGGTGTTCAGACATCGATTGAACCATGCCCGATGAAAACCATGGGCATGGCGATGATGGATGGTATGGGGCAAGACTGCTGCCACGACATGAAAAGTCCCACCGAGCATGGCAAACCTTGTAAGCCCGGTCAGGAATGCAAAACTGGCGGCATGTTGCAAGTATCGATCATCAAGCCTCCTATCACCCTGTCCAGTCCTCTCATTCTATCATTCTCCAGCCATTTCCCGCTCGTACAAACCTCTTCAGGGGTATGGCGACCCCCACGTACTTGATTCCTGTACCACACTGAGCCTCATTCCGCGTTAGCGGGATGGCATATCTGCGCGCATGTCTTATGAAGCGCGCGGTGGATCATCACAGGAATCGTGAACATGAACTCCAAGTGCTGTTGCACAGGTTGGTCCTTCCTGGCCGGCCTGGCGGCAAGCGTACTTGCATTGCCGAGCTTCGCTAGCGCATTGACATTCGATGAAGCGCTGCGTCTGGCCGAAAACAATGCACCATCGTTGACCGCACAAGACGCCAAAATTCAAGCAGCCACTAGCGCGGCCATTCCCGCCGGCGAACTACCCGATCCCAAGCTACTGCTGGGCGTGCAGAACTACCCCATTGGTGGACCCGACAGATGGAGCATCGACCAGGACTTCATGACCATGCAAGTGGTCGGGATTAGGCAGGAGATGCCCAACAGCGACAAGCGCAAAGCACGTATCGAGGTCGCGGATGCGGCTGTTGATCGAGCGTCAGCCGAGCGTCGAGTGGCGCGTCTGAACGTCCGACAGTCCACGGCATTAGCCTGGATCAGAAGCTACTCGGTTGAGCGTAAAGATGCGTTGTTCCAGGACTTCTACAAAGAAAACCGTCTTCTGACCGATACCGTCAGAGCTCAGATTGCGGGTGGCCGAGCCCAACCCGCCGATGCGGTGACACCTAAACAGGAAGCTGCTCAACTGGCTGAGCAGCAGGATGATTTAGTTCGTCAACGTGCACAGGCCCGGGCCGCCCTCAAGCGCTGGATTGGCCCTGCCGCCGATGACAAACCGGTAGGCGGTTTGCCTGATTGGCCTATTGAGACCTCAGGTTACTCCCATAAGCTGCAACATCACCCCGAATTAGCGGCTTTTGTGCCGATGACCCGTGAAGCACAAGCCAAGATCCGTGAAGCTGAGGCGGAAAAGCAGTCTGACTGGAGCTGGGAATTCGATTATCAGCACCGAGGCCAACAATTCGGTGACATGGTCAGCGTGCAGTTTTCATGGGATCTCCCGCTGTTCCCTAACTCTCGGCAAAACCCCAAGATTGCGGCCAAGCACGCCGAACTAAACCAGCTTGAGGCTGAGCGCGAAGCCCTGTCACGCGAGCATACCCAGCAACTGGAGGATGAGTTGGCTGACTACGAGCGCCTCAATCGTGCAGTCAGCCGTAATCAGGAAAGCTTGTTGCCGTTGGCTAAAGAAAAGGTCGAACTCACGATGGCCAGCTACCGCTCCGGCAAGGGTGATTTGAACTCGGTTGTTGCCGCCCGACGCGAACTCATCGAAGCCCGTCTCAAGCAGGTTGACGTTGAAGAGCAACGTGCCCTGACCAGCGCTCGCCTGTATTTCTCTTACGGGGAGTCCGCTCAATGATTTTTAAATTATGGAAAGGGACTTTAATCATCGGCATCTCGATTGCCTTGGGTGTTGCCGGGGGTTACTGGTTAGCCCAACCGCGAATGAGCGGAGTAGCTGGTGTCGTACCGGATCATGAACCCAAAGCCTCTGCCGATCGAAAAGTTCTGTATTGGTATGATCCCATGTACCCACAACAGAAATTCGATAAACCGGGTAAGTCACCCTTCATGGACATGCAGATGATCCCTCAATACGCAGATACCAAGGGGGACAGCGCTGCCATTCGAATTGATCCAAGCCTGACTCAGAACCTTGGTGTGCGACTGGCTAGTGTCAGTCGAGGCGTATTTGCCTCGACACTGAACGTGGTAGGTGTGCTGGCCTTCAACGAACGGGACGTTGCAGTCATTCAGGCCCGTACAGCGGGTTTTGTCGAGCGTGTGTATGCCCACGCACCTGGTGATGTGCTGAAAGCGAATGCCGCCTTGGCAGATATCTTGGTGCCGGAGTGGGCAGCTGCTCAGGAGGAATTTCTCGCCCTCAAGCGTAGTGGCGATGCTGGCTTGCTGACAGCGGCCCGGCAGCGACTGCGGCTAACCGGAATGCCACTTACGTTAATTGCTCAAGTTGAGCGCACTGGCAAAGTTCAATCGAACCTGACGCTGACCAGCCCTATTGGTGGTGTGCTTCAAGAGCTGAGTGTGCGTGAAGGTATGACGGTGGCCGCAGGCGAGACGTTGGCTCGTGTTAATGGTTTGAGCAGTGTCTGGCTGGCCGTGGCTGTACCAGAGGCGGAAGCTGGGTCAATCGTAGTAGGGCAAGCAGCTGAAGCGCGTTTATCCGCATTCCCTGGAGTTGTGCTCAAGGGCGTCGTCAGTGCGATTCTTCCGGAAACCAGTTCGGACAGTCGCACACTTCGCGTTCGAGTTGAGTTACCCAATCCAGATGGCCGACTCAGACCAGGTTTGACCGCACAGGTAAGCCTCAATCGTTCAACGGAGCAAAGTGTTCTGTGGGTGCCGAGCGAGGCCGTCATTCGTACCGGTCGACGTGCGTTGGTCATGCTCTCTGAAGACGCTGGTCGATATCGCCCGGTGGAGGTGCAGCTAGGCCAGGATAACGATGGCAAGACGGCGATATTGAAAGGCTTGGAAGAGGGGCAGAAAGTGGTGACCTCTGGCCAGTTCCTGCTCGACTCGGAGGCCAGTCTCAAGGGCGTTGTCGCAAGCTCATTGGACGTTTCGCCATCTACTATGCCCGTTGGCGCTTTGCATGAGGCCGATGGTCAGATCGTTGAGATCAACGACAAAGAAGTCACGCTCGCCCACGGTCCCTTCAAGACATTGGGTATGCCAGGCATGACGATGACTTTCCCTCTCGCCACTCCTGCTCTGATGAAGGGCCTAAAAACGGGCGACAAGGTTCGGATCGCTGTTAGCCAGACGGACGATGGTCTGCGTGTTGAACGTCTGGAACGCTCTGGGGGCCAGCCATGATTGCGGCCCTTATTCGCTGGTCGGTGGCCAACCGCTTTCTTGTGTTGCTGGCGACGCTGTTCGTCACGGCATGGGGGATCTGGGCGGTTCAAAGTACGCCCATCGATGCATTGCCAGACCTGTCGGATGTTCAGGTAATTATCCGTACACCTTACCCAGGCCAAGCCCCACAGATCGTCGAAAACCAGGTGACCTATCCACTGGCAACCACCATGCTCTCGGTACCTGGGGCCAAGACTGTGCGCGGTTACTCCTTCTTTGGCGACAGCTTCGTTTATGTGCTGTTCGAAGACGGAACTGACTTGTACTGGGCCCGCTCGCGGGTGTTGGAATACCTGAGCCAGATACAAAGCCGCCTACCAGCCAGTGCTAAGCCAGCCTTAGGACCTGATGCCACTGGCGTTGGCTGGATTTTCCAGTACGCGTTGGTTGATCGCAGCGGTGGGCACGATCTGGCGCAACTGCGAGCCCTACAGGACTGGTTTCTCAAATTCGAGCTCAAGACGCTGCCGAACGTTGCGGAAGTTGCCACCGTAGGTGGCATGGTCAAACAGTATCAGGTCCAGCTCGATCCGCTAAAGTTGGCGAACTTGGGTATCACGCAGTCTGAGGTGACCGAGGCGATCGGCAAAGCCAATCAGGAAACCGGTGGAGCCGTGCTGGAAATGGCGGAGACAGAGTTCATCGTACGAGCTTCCGGCTACCTAAAGACGCTCAATGACTTTCGCGCCATCCCGCTCAAACTGGGCGCGGGCAGTGTGCCGGTCACGTTGGGCGATGTTGCCACGATTCAGTTAGGGCCTGAGATGCGTCGAGGCATTACCGAACTCGACGGTGAAGGTGAGACCGTCGGCGGCGTGGTGATTCTGCGCAGCGGGAAGAATGCTCGTGAAACCATTGCGGCGGTCAAAACCAAACTCGACGAGCTGAAAAGCAGTCTGCCGGCGGGGGTTGAAATCGTCACCACCTACGACCGCAGCAAGTTGATTGATCGTGCCGTGGAAAACCTCAGCCACAAGCTGATCGAAGAGTTCATCGTCGTCGCGTTGGTCTGCGGAATCTTTCTCTGGCACCTGCGTTCATCTCTGGTGGCAATCATTTCCCTGCCGGTTGGGGTGCTGATCGCCTTCATCGTGATGCGCTATCAGGGTATCAACGCCAACATCATGTCCCTTGGCGGGATTGCCATCGCCATCGGCGCTATGGTCGACGCTGCCGTGGTGATGATTGAAAATGCCCACAAGAAGGTCGAGGCTTGGCACGTGGCCAATCCTGGGGAGGAACTGAAAGGTGAACGTCATTGGCACGTGATGACTGAAGCGGCTGCCGAGGTAGGACCTGCATTGTTCTTCTGTCTGCTGATCATCACCCTGTCGTTCATTCCGGTGTTCACGCTGGAGGCTCAGGAAGGACGTCTATTCGGTCCATTGGCGTTCACCAAAACCTACGCTATGGCCGCAGCGGCTGGACTGTCGGTAACTCTCGTACCGGTGTTGATGGGGTATTGGATTCGTGGACGAATTCCCAATGAGCAGCAGAATCCGCTAAATCGCTGGTTGATCCGGATCTACGAACCCGCTCTGGACGCCGTATTACATCGACCTAAAATAACGCTGCTGGTTGCGTTGCTAGTCTTTGTCAGCGCGTTGTGGCCGATCTCTCGTCTGGGTGGTGAGTTTCTTCCCCCGCTGGACGAAGGGGACCTGCTCTATATGCCATCAGCTCTGCCTGGATTATCGGCGCAGAAGGCCGCGCAACTGCTTCAACAGACTGACCGTCTGATAAAGACAGTTCCAGAGGTCGAACACGTTTTCGGCAAAGCCGGCCGCGCTGAAACCGCGACTGACCCAGCACCTTTGGAAATGTTCGAAACCACCATCCAATTCAAACCACACGAACAGTGGCGCCCAGGCATGACCCAGGAAAAGCTCGTTGAGGAGCTAGACCAAGCGGTGCGTGTCCCAGGATTGACCAACATCTGGATACCGCCGATTCGTAACCGCATCGACATGCTGGCCACTGGCATAAAAAGCCCTATTGGTGTGAAGGTTGCCGGTACCAACCTGACGGAGATCGATGCCGTCACCCAAGCCATCGAACGTGTTGCCAAGGATGTCTCAGGTGTGAGTTCAGCGTTGGCCGAACGACTGACCGGTGGCCGCTATATTGATGTGGATATCGATCGTAAAGCTGCGGCCCGCTATGGGTTAAATATTGCCGATGTGCAATCGATCGTGGCCGGCGCAATCGGCGGTGAAAACGTCGGGGAGACGATTGAAGGGTTGGCTCGTTTCCCAATTAACGTACGTTACCCTCGTGAGTGGCGGGATTCACTCGGCGCTCTGGAGCAGTTACCTATCTATACCCCTCTAGGCAGCCAGATCACTCTTGGCACCGTTGCGAAGATCAAGGTCAGCGATGGTCCGCCGATGCTTAAGAGTGAGAACGCCCGACCTTCAGGCTGGGTGTATATCGACGTGCGGGGACGGGATATTGCTTCGGTAGTCGCCGATCTACGACGGGTCGTCAGCGAGCAGGTTAAGTTGCAGCCTGGTATGAGCCTGAGCTACGCAGGACAGTTCGAATTTCTCGAAAGGGCCAACGCACGACTCAAGCTGGTGGTGCCTGCCACGCTGTTGATCATCTTCGTGCTGCTTTATTTAACCTTTGCTCGCTTCGATGAGGCCTTGCTGATCATGGCCACTCTGCCATTCGCACTGACTGGTGGGGTATGGTTTCTCTATCTATTGGGATTCAACCTGTCGGTCGCCACTGGTGTCGGCTTTATCGCTTTGGCCGGTGTTTCTGCCGAATTTGGCGTAATTATGCTGCTTTATCTGAAGAACGCCTGGGCTGAGCGTGAAGACCTCGGCGATAGGACCGAGCACGGGCTGATGGCCGCGATTCGTGAAGGCGCTGTCCAGCGCGTTCGGCCCAAAGCCATGACTGTGGCTGTCATCATTGCTGGCTTGTTACCCATTTTGCTGGGCAGCGGGACCGGCAGCGAGGTGATGAGCCGAATTGCGGCACCCATGGTTGGAGGCATGATTACCGCGCCCTTGCTGTCGCTGTTTGTCATTCCGGCAGCCTATCGACTGATGCGTCGCCGGCACCTCTCAGTTGAGCCCATCAATCCTCAAGAAAAAGTCGTATGAAACTGACCCTGATTGCAGTTGCAAACACCGTATTTGCGCTGTCTCTTTCGGCCCACGCGTAGGACATGCCGGGCATGAAAATGTATGAATGGAATGCAAGCTCATTTAATGACAATGGCTAAGTGATTTAACGTTCGACTTTTGCAGAGCGTCGCAGCTCTTTTTTTGAGCCAGCCAATCACGAGCTGATAATAACAATACCCCGTCAGCTGGTCCCTCAAGCTTTACGGAGCTGCCAGTCGTGTTGTCTTTAATTATCACAGTAGGAGTTGCCGTAATGCCCGCTTTGAGGGCCTCCTCGACCTGTTGGCCAACATGCCGGGCGATCACTTTGTCGGTAGCTGCACAGGACAATAAGTCCTGGTAAGTAACATCAACGACGTTCAGATGCCCATTGAAACCCTCACCGTTGCTACGGGTCCGGTCAAAAATCTGGTCAATGGCTTGCCAGAAGGCAGGTGCGCCACCAAGCGCCCCCGCACATTCAGCGAGCTTGGCTTCGTGTAATGCGGTCGGACCGTGCACATCCAGTGGCAGATGATGCCACTGCAGGTTTACATCCTTCTGCTGCTGTATCCAGGTTTTCAACGCAGGTGTGTACGTCTTGCAGTAGGGGCACTCCAGATCCGCGAACTCAGTCACAGTCCAGCGTGCTTTGGAAGGACCAAACAACCACGGGCCTGTGTTGTGCGGGGATGGTATCTCACTTCGAGTGAGGGCTAAGCAGGCCATCGATGTGCCTGCCAAAACGCACCCCAGCATCAACCAATATTTGCGAAGGCCTATCATGCCCGAGCCTCTGCTGGCTTCGATGAAAGCAGCGCTTGTTTACGAAGGGCCTCAAGAAGAGCGTTCTCAGCATTCTCGGGTTGTGGGTGCTGTAGCAGCCAATTGGCTAACACCGCGTGAAGTTGGGACTCGATGTCACGACGATCCACCGCACGAACCAAAACCTGTTGCAGTTGCTCTATCAAAACGGGGGCACACACCTCAAGGGTTTGAAGGGCGTCTTCACCCGGTTGTTCAAGCAGCTGGGTCAGACTTTCTATAAGGTTCTGGGTCAGGGAATTCAATGCTCTCATGCTTGGCGCTCCAAGGCCGTGACTTGCTCGGGGAAAGTAATGATGTGAGGTTCGATACCGCGATAGCGGTCAAGCGTTGCAGCAACTTCAATGGCCGCATCCAGCTCGCTGCAGCCTTTGGCTTGCATGATGTCGAAGCGTTGCTTTTTCTCTTCCGGCTCGGTCATGGCCAGGGCCAGATACAAACTCGGTGGTACCGCCCGGAATAACATTTCCATGCTTTTGGACAACACGACGCCCTCGGTGAATTTGCCGCTTTCTTTACGCGCTGACAGCATCATCGACTTCTGTGCAGGAGTCAGTTCACGAAACCGCGCGATCTTCTCCACCTCATCAGGCGGCATGTTTAAGCACATCCACCACTCGATCATGTTGAGCAGGGCTGAGGCCTCTGGCGGCACGTCGTCAACGTTCTGGGTGGCCATCCAGAACCAGGCGCCGAGCTTTCGCCACATTTTGGTAATCTTGACGGAGTAGGGGGATAGGAGTGGGACCTTCAACTGGATGTGGCCTTCGTCGGTGAAGCAGATCAGCGGACGGCCTTTAAACTGGTCACGCTCGGCAATGTTGTTGACCGTGTTGAGCAGGGAAATATAAGCGATGGCCATCTGTGCGCTATAGCCTTCTCGCGCATAGGTGGCAAGGTCGACAATGGTAATGTCCGCTTCTGGCCATGGGGTGCCAGGACGGTTGAACATGTCGCCTTCGGTGCCCATACAGAACATGGACAAGGCTTCCGCCATCTCCAAGAATCGTGAGCTTCGGGCGTCTGGAATACCGGGCTCGAGTCCCATTTCTCGCAGCGCTTCACGGATATCTTCCGGCAGAACGATACGTTGCTCCGTCACGCATTTTTTCGCTGCATTCAGTATGCATTGGCGGATGGCGCTACGGTCGGCACGAGTAAGACGGGCATCCTCTTTTTCTTCACCACCGGTGATCATCAGCCTGGCCGCAATTTCCATCTCGCCCAGGATGTCGCGTTGTTCATCCTCGGTCTGGCTAGTCAGATGTTCGTCCGACGCCTCAAGATCATCAGCTTGGATAATCTTCACGTTTTGGCTGGGTTCGATGAGCTTCACGGCATCAGCGAATGGCGCGAGGCTGACACCCGATCCAGGTGCAAGTCGAACCCGGTTTACCGTCAAACCCAACTTTTTGGCGAAATCACCGAGTAAGCCGAAGCTGTTGCCAGCCTCCACAATGAATAGACGTGGCCGATAGATGGCGATGATTTGGCTAAGGATGTTTGTCGCGCTGGCCGATTTACCTGAACCCGTAGGCCCGAAAATGAACAAATGCGCGTTCATCTGCCGGTCCAGCTTGTTCAGCGGGTCGAAGGTTATCGGCGCTCCCCCACGGTTAAACAGGGTAATACCCGGGTGCCCGGTTCCGGTCGACCTACCCCAGACGGGGGCCAGGTTCGCAATGTGTTGGGCGAACATCAGTTGTGCGTACCACTCCAGTGCTTTGCGCGCATTGGGGTCGAAGTTGCCGGGTAGCCATCTAAGGTAGGAGTTCAGCGGTGCCACTTCATCCCGAGGTTCCACCGGCTCCATGCCCGCACCCAGCAATGCGCTGCTGAGTTGCAAACTGCGTTCGTGCAGCTGGGCATCATCTTTACCCCGCAGGTAAAACGCTACGCTACCTCTGTACAGCTTGTGCTTGCGCCCGAGCAACTGACGGGCGGTGGCGACGTCTTCGCGTGTCAGGATCGAGGCCTGAGTGTCTCCAACTGCCTTGCGTGAAAGCTGTTCCAGATGCCCTTCGAGAATGTCCTGCGGGGTGATCACGAGAGTGATACAGAGAATGGTGTCCTCTGGCATTTTGTCGAACAGTGCGTTGAGCGCATCACCGCCCTTTCGGGTTTCACCGGTTAAGTGCCCGGTCTTGGGAGCATCCCTCAAGCGGTCAAGCATCACCACCTGATGGGGAAGGCCGTCGAAATACCACAGACCTTTCTCTATATCTGACAGTGGTTCGCGATAAAACAGGTTTTGCGAGAAGTCAGTGCCGCTGGCGAGCGGCAGCTCGCCCTCTGCAGCACCAGGTGCTTGCTTGCACACCAATTCGTAGAAGCGGCGAATATCTGCATCGGCAGGGCCAAGATGATCGGGACGTGGATTGAACCAATGAATCAGCCAATGGCGAATGGCGTGGCCATCCATGCGATGGGTTTTAATGCCGGCGTTCGCCAAGCCGCCCACCAAGCGATCGCAGATGATTTTCAGGTAAGGACCTGGTGCCTGGCCTCGCACATCCGCTTGCGCGCCTTGGGTACGGCGGTAGACAACAACACGGACGCGGCGCTGTTGGCCCCTCCAGGGCAGTTGGCTGACCTTGGTGTCTTCAAACAGCCCGCCTGGTTTGGAGATGGATTCCAGGTGTTGCTTCATCAGCTTCAAATAAAGCTCGGTGAATGCACTGCCTTGTGCGCGTGGTTGAACGTAGTCATGCAGTTGCTGAAGGTAATCGTCCCAGCTGGTTTCGTCCTGGGCATAGAGCTGAACCACCCAGGGTGAGGTTTCAAGCTCGTCGAAGGAGTCCTGGAGGGCGTTTTCCAGGGCGTCGCGGGCCTTGCGTAACCATTCGGGATCCCGACCTTCAGTACCAATCGGTGTCAGCTCAAAAAAGGCAGCACGAGACACGCCGTCTTCCAATAGCATGGCTTTTTCTGCAGGCAGGTAATCTACCCACGGCAGTAGGTCTACGAAGGAGGGGTTGACGTGGTATAGACGGTCAGCATCAGCGGTTGTGGCTGGCTTTTTCTTTGGGTTACGCCAATCGCTCGGCGAGGGAATACCCATGGCAGCAAGGCGTTCGTAGTAACGCTCTGTAGCAGCCTCAAACGTCTCGGTTGCTGGTCCCTGCACATCGTCAGATAACGGCGAACCTGGTGTTACGCCAGGTTCCACACGCTCTGTCGCCCGTCGCGTTTTGAATCGTTCAAAAAAACCCATCAATATGCCTCCGTGCGTTCGCCAGGCATGGCGTATTGCACCCGCTGATACAGCGGAAACACCGTGGTGTAGCCTGGGATCGGTGCCGGGTCTGAACCCGCTAAATGAGGAAAGACGTACATCACCAGGTCGGGATTGGGTAGGCGTTTAAATTGGCTGTAGATCTCGTTTTGTGCGGTACGTGTGAACATGGTGTTGTCTGTTTCCCTCGTCTCCAGAGGCCGACGAAGATCTTGGCGTGCATCGAGCAATTGGCGGCTGCTCGAGCTGCTTGAGCCGCTGGAGCCTTGATCCCAAACGTCCATCATTGTGCGGTCCCCATGGGGGAGCAATTCGTCTTTGTTGGTGGAACAGGCCGAGGCGAGTAGGGCGATGGCCAGGTATGCACCTAGTTTTAAGCCATGATTAGTCAAGCGCAGTCGAAACATGACGGGCTCCTGAGCGATAGTTGACCTTGCGGCCATTGAGTTCGTAATCGATGGTCAGTTGCTGGTCCAGGTGCACAGCTATCTTTGCCCCGGGTTGTACATACACCGCTGCGAAGGCTTGCCCGTAGAGTTTGTTGACCCAGCTGGAGACGTCATTGACGCCCTGGCCAATAATTTTGCCCATGGCTTCACTGCCCGAGCCGCCGACAGAACCGATGGTCCCGGACTGAGGGTTTATAAAAGAGCCGCTGTTTCCATCTGACTTGATGAGGGAGGCAGCACCTGCGCCGGCGGCGGTAATCAGTACCTGCGAGCCAATGTATTGCGAGGCGTTGCTTTTGCGGTCGCCACTGATACAAGGAATGCCATAGGCATCGCTTATCCAGCCCAGGCCACCCTGAATGGTGGTTTGGTTGCCATTGTTCTGATTGTTACTATTTTGACTGCTATTCGTTTCTTCCTGAGGTTGTGGCAGCGTGCGCACAGTGCCGTCATTGAAGACGAACGTCAGGCTTTTGATCTGACCGCGTACGCAAGACAGGGTCCAATCGCCGGAAGCCGTTCCGCTGGCCACCGCGCCGGCGACGTCGGGCAAGTCGATGCCGTTGGCCGTGAGATTGTCCGGCCCGATCAATACCTTGAACGGGTAGGGGTCGTTGACAGTGCCGTCAATGGGCACCCGGCCGATCAGCGCGGACATGGCCACCGAACCCATCAATGTCGAGTTCTGCGGCAAGGTGTAGACCTTGCGCACCTGTTTGCGGGCCTCCTGTGGCGAGATTTCATTCGCAACACTTTGAGCGCCCGTGCGCAGTGCATTTTGTCCTCGGTCCACGGACTCGCCAAAAGAGGTCGGGAAGTTGAAGCCGCTTGCCGTTTGATTTGTCCCTGCAGCGATGGGCTTGCCGTTGACATCGACCGGCGTTGCGTCCTGCGGCTCTATCCAAACAACGTCCGCGCCAGGTCCGCCTTTGAAGCCTTGACCGTCACCTGGCTGAACGCCGAAGCCGATCGGCAAATCAGATCCAGACTCATTGCCACTGCCCGATTTGCTGCTCAGGGTATTGTACTGCTGCTGCAGTGTGTCCAAGAGGGTTTGGCTCTGTTGTTGCGCCTCCTGCTTCATCGTTTGCTGAACGTTCTGCAGTTTGTTATCGACGTTGAGGTCGATGTTCTGCAGGCGTTTTTGCAGCTCGATGTTCTGTTGCTTTAGTTCGTCATTGTTCTTCAAAGCATTGGAGACTTGGTCCTTGAGTTGTCTGCTTTCCACGACAATGGTGCGCAATGTGTCGCTGGGTGTATCTCCGTCAACCCCAAGCTTTTTAGCCTCCTTCGTACTAAGTACAACCGTTTCCGGCGCATGAACCTGTTGGTCGGCACTTTCGCGATTGAATAATTTGACCACTACGTATATCGCCAGGATCGCGAACGGTATGACCAGGTATTTAACAAGTGGATTACTCTTCACGACGGCCTCCCTTCGGATCGATCTGGCTGATGGCGGCCGGCAATAACGATTCGGCTAGACCATGACCACGGGTCACCAAGTAGACCGTCGAGGTGTCGCTGGAATCACCTTTGGCGCCAAGGTAGGGATGCTGAAAAGTCGCGGTGACAAAGTCACCCATCAGGTCACGCGGATCCAATGTGAGGTTTTGGGCGCTTGTGTTACGTAGCTTCACCGCCGTGACCCAATACTCGTCTAACCGCCACGACCCCAACGCAGAGGCTTCGACCGGCAATATCGGCATTAGGGTGGTGAGGTCCAAACCGCGCTTCAGATTGATCTGAGCAATCCCCTCCACGGGCTCAACGGTGCGTAGGGGCGCGTAAAGCATCTGTGCGGCATAGCGCGTCATGACCACCGGAAGAGGGGTCTCACGACGCGGTTTCGGCGCGTCCTCATCCTCCTCGGCTTGAGCGCTGGCTTGGGCCGTGGAAGAAGTTGAATGGTTGCTTGTAGGTTTGGCGTTGACTTGGCCGTAACGCGGGGCGGGACTGTCCCCGGCTACAATTTTAGCCGGCTCGGATGCGACCTGATTTGGTTTCCCTACCGTTGCGATGATATCCACGAGCATGATCTCACCGGAGTTCATGTTCTGCAGCTGTAAGCGAGTCGGTTCAATCGGCTCTTTCGCCAACAGGTAGAGGGCACCACCGGTGCTCTGCACGCGCAGTTTGTCGACGAGGTTACGAGGCAGACCCACCCGTACGTTTTGGTCCACAAAGACAATACGCTCCTGACCCACGATCAAGGGCAGTGCTATAGGGATACGATCCCAGCGCAGGATTTCGACGGCGTTGGCCAACCCGCAGAAGTGAAGGGCTACGAGCCCGATGATCAGTAGGCGGCGTGTCATCATTTGCCTCCTGCTCTGGTCGTTTCTGCGGAGACTTCGATGCGTTGTGGATTACTGCTATAACAGTCCCAGGCCAAGCCGAATGGGTTTTTTTCGGGATTGACGTCGAATCGGATAATTCTTAACGGATAGCGAGCAAATGCCCGCTTTACGCGCTCCCCGCCGTAGTGCTCGTCAGCGGTGATGTCCAGGTTGACGGTCCAGTCATTGATGCTGTGCTGTTCAATATGTTGCTCAGACTTATCGTCGATGCCTCTGCCTGGAATTTCAAATACACCCCGCTCACGTTTGCGCAGTTCCCCGCTATTGCGGCGTAGCTCGAAATCTTTCTGCAAGTAGGCTTTGCAGCTGGGAGTCAGGTAGCTTTCCAAGCGGGTAATGTTGTCCTCGTAGTCGGTTTCACCGTCAACGGGCCAACGGTTCATCTGCTGAAAAATGTACAGACCGAAGGCGTATACCGACTCCGGTGGAATATCCCACCACTTACGGGTGCTACCTGAACGTAGATCTGGAGGTACATGAACAGTTAGGTCACGCGGTGCGCTCTGCCAGCCATAAGCCATGTACAGACCCAGGGCAATGAGAAAACCAATGACCATGCGCAGGCTGTTAATGTGGGCCAGTTGGGCGTCTACTTTTTTACGGTAAGTCATTGAACCTCCGTTCGATGACAGGTCCACGCACCTGTACGAGTAATCAGCAGGGCTTTATTCCAGGTAGGAAAGAACCGCGCGATGTTCAATTGCATCTGGCGGTATAGCCATGTATCAGGTCGGCCGCGTTTCCACCGACGCAAGAAACGACTGGCAAGAAACAGCCCTAGGACAGCACAGAGCATGGCGGCGCCGATGATAAGTGCCCAAATCTGGGTCAATATCGCGGCCGGAATACCGATAACCAGCCCTGCGCCGGTGCTCAACGCCAAGGTGGCCCACATTTCGTCAGCGGTAAGGCCGCCCATGATGACTGGCTGATTGTTCAATCGCACAGGGAGGAAAATCAGGGTCCCATCGTCTGAGAGTTCTGTCATGGCCACGGCTCTTTTAAAGAATATTTGAAGCCTTGGTGACCAGAAAAATGGCGACACCGAGGATGGCGACGCCAACGGCGGCTGTCGCCCCCAGATCTCCCCATTTTTTCTTGCCAAGTTGAATTTCGTGGTAGGTGCCGAAGGCATGCCAAGCAACGCCACTGAAAATGACTGCGCAGATGATGAGGCCAAGCAAAGTAAAACCGTCAAAGGCGTAGTTCTGCATGGTTTGCATCAGGTTAGAGCCTTCCCCCCGGGTAGGAGGCTGAGACTGCGGAAGAGCCGCCATGGCCAGTTGGGGGAGAGCAAGCAACCCGATCAGCATGCGGCCCGGTTTTAAGAATGAAGTCATGGTGTATCTCCCATAGGGTCAACTAAGAACAAATGTGGTGAGGATCATGCAAAGCAGTAGGATGCGGACGAGCGAGGTCGAGGCAATCGTTCGATCAAGGTTGCCAGTGGCCCATCCTCGGTAGCAGCTCCAGATAGCCCAGGCGCCCCACATAAAGATGATGGCTACAGCGACGCCGACGAAAAACAGGTAGCTCGTCGAGGCAGGAAATCCTCCTGCCGCTTGAAACGCAGCAGCCTGAGCGCCGCTCATGCTCATGGCTTGCGTCCTTCGGTCGTGTATTGGCCTGACAGCTCAACAGGATCACGAGGCTGGGCTCGGGTTGGGGTTAGATAGCCCTCCAACCCATGACGAATTCGAGCGATATCACCTGCTAGACGCTGGTAATCGAAGAAGTAACGCTTGCCAGGTTCGTCGGCCACTTGAGCGCTACGACGTGCGGTGTCCTCTAAGGCATTCAACTGGCGGATCATCACGTCCAGGTTGGCCTGTTCGGAGGCTGAAGCAGCGGTCGCATGAGAGACAGGCAGGCCGCATCCAAAAAGTGCGATGAGGCCTGGCAAGGCAAGTCGGCAAGTGAGTGCAGTGAGACGCGGGTACTGGATCACGGCTGGGCTCTAGTCATTCCTGATGCCGTCAGCTTGCCGTGATCAAGCTATGGTCGCCGCAAGAAAACCATATTCAGGACTGTAAGGATTTCTTCTGACGGTACTGACACCATCAATCACAGTGGATAGGGCGTTTGAAGAACAGCAGATACCCGATGGGCAAGGCGAATCCGTAAGCCCAGCCTTGGGCGTTTTGATTGCCAACCTTGACTTCTCCTTTGACCACGGGCTGCACGCTGACCAGCTCCCAGCCTTCGCTGCCTAATTGAGCAAGGCGGTTTTGACGTTCAGAATCTTCCAGAAAACCCTGGGTGTCGGGTTCAGTGGTGGGCTCTTCGGACTTGAACATGAAGAGCTTTTTGGTTCTGACAACGTACTGAAAGGGAGAGAACTCAGTGTGGTATTCAAATTTCTGACGGCCCATGGCGACGTCCTCAATGTGCAGAGCTACCAGGGTTTCAATAATAAGCGCGTGCCAGCAATCTGAAATAGTTTGTTGCTAAGCGCGTGATTTCTGAGGTTGGAGTGCAGAGGTCCGAGCATCGACATAGCGCTGCATGATAGAAAGCACCATTGAGTTCAACGCTAGGATCTTCATCCCTCGCGTCACCGCCACGTACAGCAAATTCAACTCGTCATCTTTACGACCTTGATCGATATCGGGTGAAAGCGGATCAGCGCTAAAGTCGTCATACAGGCTGACAAAGTCCCACTCCAGCCCCTTGGCCTTGTGCCCAGTCGTGAGTGTCACGGTGGCGTCGAGCTCGTTATCTACAGAGCGGGAACGTAGGGTTTGGATCCGCTGGGGCAGGTCCGGATAGGCTGTAATGATCTTGATCGATCGCAACATCTCCGTATCCTGGCTTACCTCGGCTATTTCCACGTACTGTGAAAAGTCCCGGTAATCTCTCAACAGCCTGCGGTTCTGCACCTCATGGTTACGGTTGCGGCTGAATAGGTATAAATCTTCCAGATCGCGTAGCGAGTAGCTGTCGATACCGCCGACCCAGAAAATCTTGGGGTTGCTTGCGACCAGCTGCAGGGCGTTCTCGATGACGCCGGTCACGGTACGATGGATAAACGTGCGATGCGGTAGCTCTTCAGGCAGAGCCCGTTTAACCAGGGTATTGCAACCTAACCCCTGCAGCTTTCGTGTCTCACCCTTGTAAAAAAGAATGATGTTGGCCACATGCGCGACGGCAGGGCCGAAGCGAAAGCTTTGGGTCAGGTAGTGACGTTCGGCGTCGGCCATCCAGTCGCTGTTGAGCGCATCTTCTGCGCCGCGGAAGCGATAGATCTGCTGGTGGGGATCGCCGACTGCCACCTTGCGGACCCGTTGTATTTTTACTATGTCGGCAATAACTGGGTTCACGTCTTGACCTTCGTCGAGCAGAATGGCGTTAAATCGTTCGCTCAGGTCGGGCTTGCTTAGCTGATACAGCTTCAAGTAAGCGTCATGGGTGATCGACATTGCTGTGTCCTGCAGATCGATCATCCGGTTCCAGATGGTTTTAGCCACGTTTAAAGCATTGTTCAGGAAACGTTCCTGGGCACTTGTGAGCATTCGTTGCCCCTGGAATCTGGGAAAATGCACACGGCCCAACTCGTCATCGGCGCTGGCCATGAAGTTGTTAAGCGTGCTGAGGACATCCCGCACGAGCTCCCAGTCCTGGGTGTTGATGGCCCTTGCGATGTCCGTCAGGCGTAAGTTATTGGTCTGCTTGGTGGCGTACTGACTGCCATAGACTGCATATGCGAGGCCATGCGCCGTCTTACACACCACGTTTCTGCGTGGAAAGCGGCCCCTGGCAGCGAGCTCGACGGATTTGTTGTAGCAGAGGTAGAGCATTTTCACCGAGGCGTGTTGTGTGGCGTAGCCCACCAGTGTGGTGGTTTTGCCGGTACCGGCAAAAGCCTGAACCAGTAGCTTGTCAGCCGTGGAATGGATGATGGGCTGCTGTTCTTGTGTCCACTGCATGGGCAGCTCCTAAAGGTATTTTTTGAAGCTTGAAACGGTGATGTAAACGGACACACCCAACAGCACGGCGCAGGGCAACAGAATCAAAAGGGGGCTGATGCTGATGGGGATGGCCAGGTAGACCGTCCAGGGCACGATGGTCAGCGGAATGATCGTCCCCCGGGCTTTGTGATACAGGTAACTTGACTCGCGGCCGGAGCCGAATTTTCGTAGATCACGCCGCACCAGGCCATCGACCAAGCCAGTGAACGCCGCCAGTGCGAACAGCGGAATCGTCAACGTCAGAATGACCATTCGCACACAGAAGGTCAGGACTGTGTATAACGCGGCTAAGCCATAGTCCTGGAATTTGATCATCGCCCGACCGAGTTCGTAGCGAAGGTTCAAGGTTCCCGTTTGTTGTGGTGATGTTGAGCGAGCGTACTGTGTCAGTGCATTTATATTGTCCTGCATGCCGGTTTTCACCATCAGCCAGTCATAGACCGTTTGTGCCAGCCAGGTTGCCGTACGCCCCGGTTCTTTGATGACAACGCTGTGCAGCAGATCCTGGGACAGCCAGCCCAGTTCATGTTGGAACATCTGCTGAGCATGTTTCCAGCCGGCATCCGGCCAGAACGTGTACATGCAAAGCCATTCAACGACGATGGCGCCGAGCAAGGAGCCGAACATCACCCCCAAGAAATGAAAAGGGGTAGAGAACAGCATGCCCAGGAAGTTTTTTTGACCTTCCTGCTGTTGCTGGGCTTTTTCCGCGATATCGGCCATGGCTCTGTTCCTTCAAGCCTATGCGGCTTTTCCGTTATTGGCCATCTGGCGGAAGTCGTCTACCAAGTCATCAGGAAGCGACTCACTTAGTGCGTCATATCCCGGTGCTTGCCACCAGTCGCTGCTGGTTCCGGATCCTTTACGCATGCCCTCAACCAAGGCCTGAAGATCCTTGGGCATCACTTCATCGGGATCGCTTGCCGGCAACGGCATACGAATCTTCCACAAATTCCCGCCCTCTATCAGGGCAAAGCATTGCCCCTTGGGTAGGGCAACCACATGCGCCGGTTCGATCATCGGTACGCTGACACTTTGGATCTGATCGTGAGTGTTAGAGGTGAAAGCGGTGTTGCCGTTAATAGCGTCGTTTGCACTGCTTGCTGGTGTACTGGTAAACACCTGGACCTTTGGCAACTGGTTGGTCAGCAGCTCGGCGGTTGCAGTCTCACGTACACGTAACATGAACAGGTTGTTGAAGTTACCGATGACTTGGCCAGCTTTAGCCCGGTTACCGATTTTTGCCTCAATATCGCTCATGGTTTGGGTATAGGCCGTGACCTGCATGCCGGCACCACCGCCTTTGTTGATCATCGGTATGAATTCATCGCCCATCAGTTCGTTGAATTCGTCCGCATGTACGTTAATTGCTACCTTGCCGCCGGTGGCCCCGGGCAAGCCATCATCGATGCCAAACTTATAGATGTGACCCGCAACTGACACCAGGTCGCTGAACATCGAGTTGCCCACCGCTGCAGCTACCTCTGTATCAGATAAAGCGTCCAGGCCGACATAGACCACTGCCCGTTTGCGGATGATCTGCATCCAGTCAAAGATTGGTCGTGGGTCCTCAAGATCCATGTAGTCGGGAGATAGCAGCTCTGCAATCCGGCCTGTGGTCAGTTTTTCCAGCAATGGCAGAAGGCTGGCCACGATCTTGTCGAAATAGGTTTTGTCATAGCGTACGGCTGATCGCAGACCCTCCATCACTGGGTCGGAGATGCGTTGCTGAGTGAGGTACATGTCCAGGGCCACCACGCGTAGCGGTCGATCCTTCATGGCGAAACTGAGGTTCTTACGATCGATCTTTCCTTCCAGCTCAACGATGGTTTGCCAGGCTTTGGGATCATTTTCAGCAAAGTGCTTCTGCGCATACTCAATAAACAGCGCGTCAATGTTTGTCACATGCTTGAGGATCTGTTCATAGTCCGGCCGACGTCCCAGTGCCACGAGGGCGCGCGCGATGATGTTGACGAAACGCCAGGCGAATTCCCGGAATGCCGCGGAATTGCCTTCCCCCGAAAGTTGGCCGGCAATGCGGGTGGCAACCTCCGAGATCCGACCAAACCGGCCGACGGCGTTGTAGCGAGCGGAGTGATCGGGCCAGCCTAGGTGGAACACGTAGAATTCCTCCAGTCGGTTTGCGCGCTTGCATTCGATGTACATGCGCTTCAGGAGGTCTGCGTCGCCTTTAGGATCGAAGACAATCACCACTTCGCGGTCCAGGTCCATTTCTACATTGCGCTGGCTTCGATGAACGGGTTGCACGCGGCGCCCCATATGAACGCGGCGCCGGGGGCTACGGCGGGTACGCCTGATGTCTTGGGTGATAAACAACTCTGCCAAGCGGGTTTTTCCAACACGAGTAGTCCCCAATACAAGGGAGTGTCCAACCCGCTCACCCAGTGGCAGGCTGACATCCGCTTCGTTCGGCTCTATACCGTGTAAGCGCGGTAGCCCCCCGACTGGAGGAAGTGGACGCGCCGGGTTAAATGGCACATCCCACGAGGTAGCCTTTGACAGCAATTTGAGTGGAAAGGGTGCGAACTCCAGACGCTCCTCAATTCTGCGAGCAAAGGTATAGATAGACGTGGGCTCGACATACTCGGCGTACTTTGGGAGGTAAGTCTCCATCAACCGCTGAGTATGTTTTTGGGTCCAGCGAAAGCCTTTACCGATGAATAGCCGCTCATTGCTGACCGGCATGTCTTTGCTGGTCATGGTGTAGTGGGGTAGGCGCCGAATATTGCGCCGGTAACGCAGCACTACCAACGCTTGTTTGAGGCGGACGAACCCTAGACCCAGAAAGCCTGTACCGGCAACCATGCCGAATAAAGGCGTCAGAGCAACCGCCCAGGGCGCGAAAATACAGAGCAACGCCGCAGCGGCACATACGCAAACTGTGTACAGCTCAACAGCAGGGCGTAGTAACGACTCAATGGTGTAGGAGGTGGTCATGGATCACTTCCTATGAGTGAAAGGGGACAATGGCCCCACTGTTTCGAAATGGAAAACGACTGGCTTGCCTGTCTCAGCGATCAGCCCATAGGACTTGGCCAGGCGGTATATGGGGTGGTAGCTGTTAAGGGAGTTGACGTGTCCAGCAATGCGCTCTCGCCAGACTTCTAGTGGCATCGCTGCCTTGCTCAAATTACACGGCACGCACGCGGGCATCATGTTGCTGATGGCGTGGTTCTCTGGCCGCCCCAAAATGATGGCACCGGAGTACTTGCCGTCCACCCTCTCTGGTTCTCGCCATACTGCTTCCATGTGGTCCGCATGCCACCGGTCACCCAACAGCACACCGCAGTATGCGCAATGGCCCGCGAATTTAGCGTGAAGCTCGCAGCGTTGCTTCTTGGTCAGCTTCATGGGGCCGGGATCCTCCTTTCATGCGTGATGATGAATTGGCCAACTCTTGCCTCGCTTGCTCAACTGCCTCGGGCAGTCGTTCTTTTAGCCGCTGACATAGCTCCACCTCGTCACCAGGTACGCGGGCGATGACGGTGCCGCCATAGAGCTTGGCGACATAGGTGACCTGTTCAAAAAGCAGTTGGCCTGCTCGTGGGTCATCTGGTTGCTTGATGACCAAGGTGATGTGCGTAAGAGAGGCCATACCCTGGTTACTGCTGGATCGTTGTGGCAGTGATCAACAGCGGGTAATGCTGGACTCCCAAGCGCTGTGCCAGATCATTTGATGGAGCCGGGACCAACTGTAGATTTCCTGCCCATCGTTGGATTTCGGCAAACCGCTCGGCGCTGGCCACGTTAACCACAAGGCCCACTGCCTGCAGTTGCTGTAACTGATCGCGGCGCTGTGATAACCACTTTCTGGAGCTTTCATCGTCGCCTACAAGAAACAATGGTTGCAGGCCAGGTGCATTGATTACCCGGCCCTGTACCTGCCCGGGTGTCAGTTGGTCAGAGCGCACTGGAAACGAGCCTTGCCCACGCACACCAATATTCTCTGACTGTGCTGACTGCTCAGTAGGTTCTGGAGCCAAGTACTGGTAGTAGGGCAGAGCGGAAACACCCCCTCGGTCTTCAACAACAATCAGCGAGGTGGCATGCACTGCCATGGGGGAGGCCAAAGACAGCAAAACAGGCAGATGCAGCAATCTATTCATGGATTATTCGCCATCAGGTTGATACCGGTGACCCGGCTGAGGTGTTTGGCAAAAGCTCGTCGGTATCGGGCAGCGGGTTCGCCTCCGGCAGGGCGGTGGTACCGACCAGCAGCGGTGATCCAGTCGCCTCCTTTGGCTTTTTGCTCAGCCAGGATCTGGGCCGTAACCGAGAGGTTTTTGTACGGATCCAGCCCTTCGCAGGGATAGCTATAACGGTGGCCGTTGGCACCGATGTTGGTTTGTCCAAGCCCGACGTCGACTCTATTTGGGCCTGCGGTCTGAAGGGCGATCATCAACGCTCTGCAAGCATCGCTGCGTGTCGCAAAGCGATATCCGGCGCCGGCGACATTCAACGTCCAGGGCCAGGGGACGATCTGGCCGCGAAGTCGGGTGCCACTCTCTTGCAGTGCAACGGAGTACAGCACCTCGGACGGAACGCCGGCAGGCAGGGCAATCAACTGATAGGCCGGTGGCGGAACCTCGGCACCGTTAGCAAATGCCGCGGTGAGCAGTAGCCCCCCCGTTAAAGCCGCGCGAATTACAGACGCTGCCATTGTCCATTCACCTCGCGTACCACGGCCGGCAGCTCACCGCCGAGTCCAAGGCCAAGCCATCGACCGGCATCGTGATTCAATGTGATCTGTCGGCTTCTCACGCTGGCCGGTTCGACTCCAGCCAAGATGGCCCAGCGGCGAATTATTTCGTCATCACCTTGACTACCAACGAAGTACAGATCAAAGGACTGTTTCTGGTTTTGTAAGTCTTTGACGCGGTCAATACATGCGTTGCAACTGTCTTGAACAAAAACGGCTAGTCGTCCAGTGCCTTTCACAGCAGTTACCGCTCCCGAGCCTGGAGCAGATGCAGGGTTGGACGATAGTTGGATGACTTTTTCATTGGGGTAAAGACGTGCGAAGGCTTGGTCATAGGCCCTTTGGTACGCCAGTTCCTTATCGATACGCTGTCGCTCGGCTCGCACCTGCAGCTCTGCATAGCGTCGGCGCTCCTCCTCCGACTTCGCTTCGATGCCAAGTGCTGTCAGAGGATCCAGGCCTGGCGAATAGATTCCGCGAGGACCCTCCATCACAGTTTGAAAGCGGGACCATTCTTGGGGGGTTAATCCCCACTCGCGGGCGAGTTCTGTCTGACTGGCTCCTTGAGAAGAGTTGTGAACTTCACTGTTCTGAGTGTTCGAGATCGACGTTGATTGCCCCGAAGCCGCATGACAGACATATGCAAACGCGAAGGTGGCCAAGCCTGCAATGAAACCCAAAACGTAAAGAGCAATGTTCCTGGGCTTCTTTGTTTTCGAGGAAGTGGTAGGGGAGTGCATAAAGGAGGTCCTATTGCGCGACGGTTACGGTTTGAGGTGTTCCGGCCACGTCAAAGCGTGCGGATCTTCCGTCCAGCGCGTTGAGGCGCCAGGCGGTGCCCGCCACAGCGTCACCAGGTCGGATAAGGTAAATTTGATTCAACTGCGTGCTGCCAGGCGGTGCTACGGACAAAAAGCGTTCACCGCCGCGATACTCGATACCGACAACGGTAAAAGGGGGTGTTTGCGGTGTGACAGTGGTGGTAGCGGGCGGTGTTGGCCGCTTTGGTTGGCGGGCAACGGGCTTAGGCTTGGGCTTGAGGGGAACAGCAGTGGTTTGTTTGATGCGTGACTGACTGAGTTCTTGAAGACGGCTATCGAGTGTTTCGACGCTGGCTTTGAGGACTACCAATTCACCAGCAGACGCAGCATTTTGAGAGATTTCTTGCGCAGACTCCGTCGCTTGCTTTGCATACGCTTGTGCGGCATCAATTCGATTCGATAAAGCCTGCTGCCCGGCTCGGAAGTCCTCATTGGTCACCAGGTGGTTGCCGGCTACCGTGTCCAGTCGCTCATCGACTTTGCCCAGCCGCGTCAACAACGCATCGAGCGACTCTTTGTCTGCAGTCGCAGCCAAGCTGTTGCTGAGTTGGGAGAGTTGATGATGCTCATAACCCAGAATGCCTGCCAATAATGCAAGGCACAGACTGAGTATCGCTGTGGTTCGAGTAGGGCGTGGTAGGTTCATGGGCGTCCTCGCGAAAAAGCGAATACACCCTCTCAAACCGGTCTCTTAGGTGCATCAGGAAATAGGTTTTCCAGGACGCATGGTTTTTGAAGTGTCGAGTTGGCCGCTGGTAAATTGGGATCGTTATAAAAAAATGGCCACCCGAAGGTGGCCGTCAAACTATGAAGCAATGAGCTGCCTTGCAAGTGTCATTTCAACTGAATCACCATCTTGGTTCAGCGAGTCGAGACCAGAATCTGGCACATCTCCCGACGTGCTTTGAGCCACGGCGATTTTCTTGGCCATCAACTGCAGGCAAGTAATCTGAGAGCTGCCGGCATAGCCAAAAAAAACCACCCGCACCGGCTGCTTTTGCCCAATCCGCCATGACCGTCGAGCTGCCTGTTGCAAGGTGTACACGTTGTACCCCGTCTGCAGGAACGCAATGGTCGGAAAATCGAGCAAATCCAACCCGGTCTTGACCAGCTCCGGGTTAGTGATCAGTACGTCGACACCTCTGTCTACCTGGTCGAGGATCCAATCCTCGCGCCTGGCGGTATCCACTGACGCCCTCAGGACCGCTACTTTTAAACCAGATTGCTCCAGCAGTCGTTTCAGGCGAGAGGTGGTGTCTCGCGTGCCGCTGTACACGGTATAGGCCAGAACCTTCCGGCCTTTGGCTTTTTCCGTGAGGCAGAGGTCGAGCAGTGCTTTCTCCTTCGGCATTATTTGCTCATCTGCAAAGATCGAGGGGACGAACGCCAAGGTATCTTTGCTACGAGGGTGCTTAACGATCTCCGGTCGAAAGCAGCAGTCAGGCCAAGCCAGCAGCACGTTGAGTACTACCCCTAGCAAGGTAGTGTCTCGACGGGCCAATGCTTGGCGAAGTTCCTGCGTCAGTTTTCCTGCCAATTGCTGATAGGCCGACGCTTGTTCTGCAGACATGCTGATATCGACAAATTCCTCCTGGTACGCCGGCAACACGTTGCCACCGATATCTTTAAGTTTCAGAAACACGGTGAACGGCAACACAAAACGGTGAATGCCTTTAGGGCCGAAGCCTGGGGCTTTCACCGTTCGCACCGAGAGTTTTTTTCCCTTGGCTGTTTTGTGTGACACGTTGTCCCGCTCGGTGTAAATGTCCTTCAATACGCCGTGGTCGCGCATGAATGACATCGCGGCCGGAGCCATACTTCCGCGCGCGTTTGGTTTGTAACCGTCCTCGATCATTCGCCGGGTAAGTATTCGGAACAGGAGGTAGAACAGATCATCGGCATAGCCACCCATGAGGGTGCCTGTCAGCAGCACGGTTTTCCGTGCTTTCGCTGCCAATACACCCATGGCTTGACCCTGGGCCGAGCCACTGTTTTTGTATTCATGTCCTTCATCCACCACCAGCAGGTCGAAATATCCGTCTGGTAGGTAGCGTTTGATGAACTCGGTGGGTTGGAAACCGCCCTCGCCAAAGCCAAACTCAATGTTGGCCATGGCGCGCTCCATGCGTTTGGCTTGGCGGTCGCTGAAGATGAAATTGCCCTGAGCGTCCATCAGGTTGATGAATTCGCTGACGTTGTCGATCAGCATCGAAGCGAGGAAGTCCTCCCCGAAGTCATTCAGCAATCTGTCCGCACGTACTGGACCGATAGTCGGAATCCGACACATCGATTTTAGTATGGTCGCACGACGAGTTCCGTTGTCGGCTTTGCCCGGGCGCATCAGCGTCCAGAGTTGTCCTTGGCAATAAGGGCAGCTGCGACGGCGTTCCTCTCGGTGAAACTCTTCGACAGTCACACGGTTGCCTTCTAAGTCCAACAGAAGGCGTCCGCAGTCGGGGCATCCTGCGAAGTTGTATCCGCCGCTGGCGCGACGTGGCCAACATACCGTACGCCAGTGATACCCCATGCGCATTCGCACGCGTCCGAGAATGAAGAACTCTTTACGGCCATCGTAAGGATCCCCCAGTTGGTCACGTAGCTTGATCAGCTTAACCAGCGTATCGGGTCCATTGAGAACCCACACGCGTGCGTCTGGGATGGTTTCGAGTATCTCCCGTCGCCATTTGTAGACCAGGTGTGGAGGCGAAACCACCAAAGTGCGGCGGTAGCCCGCACTGTGCATGACAGCGGCTACAGCGATGGCCATCATGGTTTTCCCAGTGCCCATTTCTGCATTGATAACGGCTGCCTGCTCGTTGCGGTCTAGCAATAAAGCTGCAACGGCCTGCACTACATCAGCTTGAGCAGGGAACGGCTGGCGTTTGAGTTCGCTCATAACCCGTTGATAGGCTTCGTTGATGCTGCCGGAATAAACCGGTGGGTTAGAGCGATTGAGGGAGTCCAATAATTCATCACCGAATTCGTCGATGAACTCAGTCAGGCCGATGGCCAAGGGCGATACAGAGACTTGGGATAGGTCGTTCATGAGTGTTTCTCCAATAGGAACGAAACAGGGCATGCACGACACCCCGACGGGTATGGTGAATACCCTGCGGGTTGGTTAACGGATGGCCAGGTTGGCGTGGTGGGTCAGTAGTCCGATGGCAGCAACACGGTTGTTGCACTGCGGTCAGCTTCGGTGATGATCCAGAGCCGGGTCTCATCGCCGGCGCATATGTCATAACAGGAGAACAATCGATCCCCGTAGGTCAAAGCCCGTTGGTTACTGCTCCAGTCTTCTTTGGGCAGTTCCCCCCAGTCACCGGAGAAATGCCGTCGCAAGTAAGTGCTTGGATCGAGATGTCCACGCTCAATCAGGTGGTGCACTGACTGGGTCAGCACTAAGCGGCCAGGTTCAAATGTCACTCGTGGTGGTGGGGTCAGTGTTGGCTGTGTCACCACCTCATCAGCCTCATGCGGCGTATCCGCCGATGAACTGATGGTGATCACGCGGCCTTGGTTGGCAGAGCCTGGCGTCATGTCCCATGCCCGAATGATGGGCACGAAACGATCAGTCAGGATCCTTACCTCGGACACGTTGCCGTCCTGGTCTTCGGTGAACTCGGTCTTGCGGACCTTATCTTTGTAGGTATCGCCTTTGAGTACCAATACTCGGCCGGTTTTGGATTTCACTACGCCGGAAATCGCACCGGCAGCCAATGCCAACGCCAAGTGCCAGCGCGACAGCTCCCTCACGGGAGGTCGTGGCTGAGCGCCGCTTTGACCAAAGTGCAGTGTGAAGTCAGGCCACATGCCACGAAGTCTTTTGATTTCTTCGCTGAGCTGTTCAGGTTCAAGGCTGATACGGTAGAAGTGTTCCAGCTCGTTGGATGCCGAGAGAACCCTGTAGGGCTCCCATGGCCAACTGGTTGGTAACGCTTCCGCGCTCAATGTGCCGGTACCGATCGCCTGAAGGCGTGCGCGTACGTTTTTGACTTCTTGCGGTCGAGCGAGGTCCTGCCGGCGGATTCGTATACCGAAGATCACTACCTGTTTAAAGGTTGGATCAGCGGCTTTGTAGATCCGCAGTTCAGTAAAGTGATTGCATAGCCAACCACACAGCTCATCGTCCAGCACGTAGTGCGGAACAATCAGCACCAAGACTCCCCCGTACTGCAGCAGTGGTAGCGTCCGTTGATAGAACATCTTCTCCAGGCGCCGACGGCCGTTACCTTGGTACTGAGATGCACCTGCATGGTCAGCGACCAGGTTACCGTAGGGCGGGTTGAGCCAGAGCAAGCCGAAGGCCTGGCGGCTGATCATGGTGTCCATCAAGTCGCTGTGCAGCACGCAATCCAGCAGTGTCTTGCTGTGTTTGGCACGCTCCTGGTCATACTCGACTGCGTAGGTCTCAACGCGGTCACGCCCGAGTGCATGAGCAGCTTCAGCTAAGGCAACGCCTTCGCCTGCACAGGGATCGAAGATCCGCATCTTCCCGCTTGGGGATGGTGCCAACGCTTGTAGGGTGAGTTCCAGCGTCGTTTCGTCAGTGGGGTAGTAGCCATTGCGAGCGAAGTTGCGCGCCAATCGTGGGAACATCAAAGCCATGGTGAGGCTCCTGGATCAATGCTCAAACTGAGCGTGGGTTGAGAGCTGCCCCTGGCGAATGAGCTCGCCTAGGGCTGTTTCGAGAACGTCGAGTTGCAACGACAAACGCCATGCCGCAACAGCACCGGACGTTCCAGGTAACAGCTGCAGCATGTCGTGTTGGGTGAGCAACCCCATTACCTGCTCCTGCCAATGAGGCAGTAGCGGTAATGGACAGGTGTCCTGTATCAAAGGCCAAAGCCGTTGATGAGGTGACTGCCCGTTCTCAAGAAGGGCGTAGGCGAAGTGGTTGGCCCGATCCGGCTGTACGCAGCGTCGGTCAAACAACCAGAGGTGAATCAAGCTGCCGAATAACGTACCGCGCATTTGTCGCGTGGTGCGCTTCTCCAACAGATCGATGTTGGGGAAAACAGGAAGACTTCGGCCATCTACAACGATGTGAAACCGGCTTAGACCATCTTCTGTCGTGCCGAGGGTCAGCCTGGCCAGGAACTCCTGCAGCGCCGTGTCTCGACCCCATGCAGAAAGGAACACCAGGTTGCGTTGTTCGTCACACGCGCAAGCGTCGACGAAAAGATCATTGCACTCCTCGATTGGGAAGAGCGGGGTAGGGCTGGGCATGGGAACCTCCATAATGGAGGGGGAACCCGCCCGGAGGGGCGGTGAGCCCCTCGGGGGTGTTAGCAGTAAGTGTTATTGCTTGGGAAACAGCAGGTTGTCCGATTTGAACGTTTTATCGTTCGGGTCAAACGAGACCGTCTCGTCTTGAAATAGAGGGCTGTGCCCAGTGAGAAAAATTTGCCCCAGGTATTTGGGGCGAAGGGCAACGGCGGCATCGGCTTGTTCTGCCGTCATTTCGAGCTCCTCTACCAAGAAGTCCCAAAGCTCCTCATTCGTCGACACCTCGTTATTGGCGAGCTGATCTTCGATGTTTTCGAGGATTTCTTGGGTCAGGTTATTGAAGATTGGATTCATG
Organism: Pseudomonas sp. Ag1; assembly: GCF_000278565.1. Classification (NCBI taxonomy): domain Bacteria; kingdom Pseudomonadati; phylum Pseudomonadota; class Gammaproteobacteria; order Pseudomonadales; family Pseudomonadaceae; genus Pseudomonas; species Pseudomonas sp. Ag1. The sequence goes on along the minus strand of NZ_AKVH01000107.1, from coordinate 145,249 downwards.
TGCTGCTCCTGCTAAGTCGAGGAGCGCCCAGGAGGGAGCCCCTCATGGGTTGTGCCGATTGGCTTGGCGTATCGCGGGCTTCGTCAGGTATTGGAGATATTCCATACCTGCAGTTTGAAGTTGTGTACATAGCCGAGCTCAGAGAGCCGACTGCACTGTTGGCGTAGTTGCTGACGATCAACAGTTGTGTCCAGCCTGACTGTATCGCTTAGAGGCCAGATTGTGCCGAACAACTCAGCATCTGCCTCGAGGTCGTTGGTTCCGCCGGTCGGGGTCATCCCAAACGGGGCATCCTCTTTTGATACCTGTTTATTAGAGGCCGGTACTGCGGGTGGATTATTCCGCTGCACTGGCTTGGAGAGGTTGGAGGAAGACTCTTCATCCATAGGGTCAGGCTCGTTTGGCGAGAGCCTGGCGGCGTCTTCCGGTGTCAGATTGTCCACGTCGTCGAGGCTCATGCTTTCCAGCTTTGCACGGATCTCAACGACCAGGCGACCTGCTGTGGAGTAATACGAAGGACGGATCTCCGTTATCAGAAAGTCGCCTCGGTATTTTCCTTCATCGTACTGATCAAGGAGTGCGTCTTTGATCACGAACTCACCGATAGAGGTCGAGAGCCGTCCGACGTTGAATTCGCCATTGCGGCCACTGATGGTACGGATGGCCAGTTGGCCGGGGATGTTGATCATGGGCAGCTCCACACTGCTACGAATGAAAAAAGCCCGACAGATGTCGGGCTTTGGGTAGTGCTGTGAATGTCGAAGGATTATGGGCAAGAAGTATGAGTTTCTTCCTTGAGTGAGATGTACAGATAGAAAACGCCTGGCGGTGATTCTATGCGGTCAAGTTTTAGGTCCAGCCAGACTCGATCGGTGTTATTGCCGGCAGGCAATAAACGATAGAGGCCGAAATGGATCTGTGTGCTGTCAGGTTGCAAATGCAGTTCTCGATAGGCCTCCAGGACAACATCGCCCAGTCGCTCACTGACAACACTTGCATCCTGTGGGTTTTCAATATGCACCGCTTCCTGCCAGGCCCGGGGTGTTAAAACGACCGGGAGTTTGAGCAGGTCAGACGATACGAGGTTAGTGGTGGTTTGCATGTTTATCTCCAGGTGCGAAAACCACCTGGCCCGGTCGGGAGATGGTTTCCCGATGGGTCTTTATGCTGATTTGGAATCAGCGTGAGAGTCAGCCTATGCTACGTGGCGAGTTAGTAGTATTCGGGGTGGATAAGCTTATCTTCCAACTCCCAGCGAGCCCTTCGATATTCCTTGAGAAGTCCGTACTCCGACAACAGTGGGCTGTTTTCGGGATTGAATTCATCTCGATGGTCCATCTTTGCCAATGTGATAACCCCATCCAGAACTTCTAACCAAAGATCAGAAGTACGGGTGTAGCGCGGGTCATCATCGGGATCGAGTGCCGGGTTGCTCGGAAGTATTTTATCCAGCTCGCTGTAAACACTAGCTTGTGCTGCTAAAAGACCGATCTCGGTCAGCAGCGGCAGTCGTTGTGGGTTCATCATCATGGCTCATCTCCATTGCTCGGAAATCACCAATCCCGAAGGGTGGCGTTCCCTTCGATATGTAAATTGAAGTCACCCAGAGGGCGCTTGACTTCATGCAGCGTCACTTTCAGGTTGCGGATCTAAACGATCGCGGGCCTGCCAATACTCTTGGAGAAGTCCGAACGCCGATAAGGTCGGGCTGATGTCTGGGTTGAAATCATCTTTGTGGTCCATTTCGGCCAACTTAATAACCCCATCCAGAGCATCGAACCATAGGTCCGATGAGAGGAAGTAGTGCGGGTCATCATGAGGGTCAATTGCCACATTAATTGGACGTTGTTTGTCTAAGGCACTGTGAACACGAGCCTGAGCCGCTATTAGACCGATCTCAATCACCAGCGGCAGTCGTTGAGGGTTTATGATCATGGCGAATCTCCAGTCTTCGGAAACTACCAATCCCGAAGGGAGGCGTTCCCTTCGATACGAATATTGAAAGGCGCCCAGGGGGCGCCATGATTTCAATCATGCAGATTGACGTTGTTCAGGTTCAGGTTGTCCTTGGGCGTCATCCGAATCATCTCCAGCAGCACCATCCTGGGCAGGAAGGGGCTCAGCAGAGTCTTTCGGTTTGGCTTCATAGACAGTTACCCCATCCACCTTGATCCAGCCGATAAACAACAGGCGGCCCTTGAGGCTTGCTCCAGGTTGACCTTTTTTATCGCCTTTTTCGTAGGTAAATGCGTCGGTCCAGATATCACCGATTCGGAAGCTCACAAGGACCTTCTTTCCGGCTTCAACGGCTGCTTGGCTGCGACGAATCAGCTTTTCAGCTTCAGCGCCGACCACGTTGCAGTCGATATAGGAATACTCGGCATCATCCATCGAGCCGCGTAGTGCCGCAACGGTAACTGCCATGAATGGCTTACCTTTGCCGCGAGGTTTCACTTCACGGATACGGTTGAGATAACCGATACCAGTGGTGTGAAGGTCGAAGAATTTTGCTTCGTTGGATTGATTAGTGCTCATGGTGATTCTCCAGTTTCGAAATAACAGAAAGCGGAGAAACACTTCGCCCTGGGGGGAAAGTATTCCCCGCGAGGGTGGGTGGAGCTTAAGGTTGTTTAATGCATCAGCTTCATTGCAGCAATCATTACACCGACAGCTGCAGACAACATGACGCCCATGCGAATGGTGAGCTTGACTTCAAGCTGTGAAATCTCAGATTTGAACTCTGCAGCAAGAGCAGTTAAATCTGCCTTGGTAGCCAAACGTGAAAGCATGTCGGTCTCCAAAGCTTCAATAACAGCATTTGCCTTCTGTTCCGGGACGTTAATCGAAATCAACGCCTGGTAGAGAGCCAGTTCAGTTTTCATCAGACCTCCAAAAGTGAGAGGCCTGCCCTGACGGGGTAGGCCCGTCATGGGTGGGAAAGGTGCTTCCATCGACTAAGTCGACTGATCGCGCTACCGGAAGCTATGGCGATCTTGGGAGTGGATCAATGCGGAAAACCGCATCGTAGTCTTGCGGATCCAGACTACTTGGGCATGTTGCTGACGACGTCAGCGATACATGTGCAGATCATGGAAATACGATTGTCGCTTGTCAAGCCCCTACCGTGAAATCTCTGAGGAAACCTTCCCTTTGGGAAGGCTCCCTACAGAGGCGAAGGACGCAGACTTAGCAAGTTGCTGGCACCAACGAGCGTGCAGCTGGCTTCTTACGCGGTTTCCGAGCGGGCTTTTCGACCACTCGAGTGTTAGCCGCGTACCAAAGGTTCAGGTCGACACCTTTACGAGTTATTGCCGGTACATGATCCATCTCACGTACGAGACGCTCAGGTACGCAGGGCGGTGGAAGCAACGGAGCTGCTTTGGTATGGATAGCTGTGGGCGCAGCGCTGGTTTTCTTTACCGCACGCAGAAACTGTCGCGTGATGGTGCCAAGCGCGAAACCGAAGCCATAAGCAAGTTTGGACATGGTGATTCTCCTGCAGGTTGAATGCGGAGAACCCACTGACCCCGTTGGGGAAGTGATTCCCCGCGAGGTGAGTTGCATAAGGTGCTTCCATCGACGATTGTCGACCGACCGCGCTACCAGAAGCTCAGCGGTCTTGGGCGGATCTGACACGAACATCGTGTCGCAGTCTTCAAGATCCTGACTGCCTGGGCATGATGCTGACGACGTCAGCAAAGCACGTCCATATCATCGAAGGGGGGATGGTGATGTGTCAAGCGGAGAGGGATATTTCGCGGAGGGCAAAGAAGGTTCAGGTCGACAGGAGAAGCTACCGAGAGTAGCTGGGTCAACAGTCACTCTCGGATGTAGTAAGTAGCGTCTTTCAGAAAAAAATACCACCTGTGCGGGATGAAGGCGTTGTTGATCCCTGGGCTGTGATCTGAACGTCTTACTTCCAACACCTGGCCGATTATCGTGGCTGAGGCCAGCTAGCATAAGGCACGCATCCGCGCACAAAGGGAGCCCTGCGTTTCGCCGGCGGGCCACCGGCAAGGAAAAGCAGCTACCAATAGGTAGCCTGATCATCCTTTGCAAGATGATCAGGCTACCTATTGTGTGAGCTTTAAAAAGTGTGGGCCACAACACCAGTGTGGCCCTTAGACTACGGTGCTTCGAACCTCAACAGAGCCCTATGTGCCTTTGAACTCGCAATTCACGAGTTAGACGGCTGCGTGTCTGGCTTGAACAGGGAGACACAGGGAGAGCTCTGAACCAGGTCCGCACGCCCTTCCCGGAGCTATGCGTGCTTTGGGGTTGGTGATGAGGCAAGCCGCATCACCGGGCGCTACTGATGACCGCCAGTAGCCAACGGGGTGGAAACGTTGTTGTGATCATTATGTTGATAGGCCGGAGCTTATGCAACCCGGCGCCTTTCAAAGTCGGTCGACTCAGACTAATTGACGGCGACGACCGCACCTTCGGGAACAGGGGACGGAATTGCTATACCGGTCGCCCCAGTTATCTGTGAAATCAGCATTCCTGAACGCTTAAAACCAACGGTCGTTGTCTTTGTCAGGTCTACCAGCACAGAAGGCAAGCCTGACGGTGCAACCCCATCAAAATAAGTATAGGCCGTTCCTGATGAGATGTAAGAACCTACGCCCACAGGTTTCACAAACCACCCAGGTAGGTTGAGCGCAGAATCGCTCGGTACCCCGCTGAAGCCCGGGTTGGCCTGGGCATATTCGGTAGCGGCAGATCGGTACACCAGAAAGCCGCGACCCAGCGAGTCGAGGGTAGCGTAGTCGGATGTACGTTGGTCCTGATGTTGGTTCTCCATGAAAATGCTGGAGGCAATGAGCACAATCATCAAAACGAGCCATTGCATTGTCATGATATGAGCTCCATCCACAGAACGGTGGTTGTTACCACCTACGCGTCAATAACAAAACTATTTCGTGAGGATAATCAATGTTAAGCAAATTCCTACTAAGCCAAGCGCAATGACAGTCCACTTTGCGGCTCGCTTGATGCTCATTGGTTTGCGTTGTGGATTGATTAATTCCATAGTGGCGATCTTTTTTACTAAATAACGACCAGAGGCCGTTGGTTGTAACTTGTAAGTGAACTCGCCGACCTCGAATGCCTCTTTTCCTTCTAGTGCGCGACGCCATAGCACAGTTGAGCATATCCTGCTTCGGGTGCTTAGCCAGGTCTGTAATTCTCCAGCACTATACTCAACGTTATTCTCAAGCGTCTGCACTGCAATAATCCCCATAGACATACTATAAAACGTTTTGGAATTTATAAATGGATGCTTTATTTGAAGCAGCTCCAATAGAAAAGACCTGGCCAGGAAAGTCGAGATGTGGAGAGAAACCATCCACTTGCATTTCTGAAGATGTACCCAGTCTCACTATCCCCAATGCCAAAAGCGCCAGTTAAAGAGCACGACTTCCATGTAGTGTCGCCAAGGGAGCAGGTCACACTTCCTCTGGCAGGCGCCTGGCAGGTGCCCTGGATCAGCTGGAATTCCCACCCACCTGGTCTTTTCCATAAGCCTTGTTCGCAGGACAACGTTATTCCCGCGGCGCTTTTTGCAAGAAGGGTTCGGTCACTGCACTGTTGCCCCTCGGTAGCTATGCCTCCCAGGGACAAATATTCATTTGTCTGAATGCGATCATAGGCCGTTATCTTGCCCGTCGAGGTTATCTTTCCACCCCATAGTTCACCTCCGGTTGAAAAGTTTTTGTCGTTATAAACTTGGACCCAGTTGGGGCTATTTTGATAAATCCCGCCTCCCCATTTTTCGCTGTACCAGCCTGTGTCACCACGTGTTCTGAACCAACCACCTGTGCTGGTATCACCGTTAATGGTTGCAGTAGCGGCATTAACATTGGCTGTGGCGATAACGTTTCGAGCTGTAATGTCGGCGTTAGCTGTTATGTTGCCTGACGCTGTGATATTTCCTGCGTTGTTAATATTGTGGTTGCCCATCGTGATATCAGTATTCATCGTGTTGAATTCTGGATGATTGGGCACAGCGTTTCGATATAGATAGTCATTAGCCAACGCTCCATCCATAAGAAAAAGTGCGCTAGCTGTATGTCCTGGGCCAGGAGCTATAGCATAGTTACTTAGTGCTACCTGCCATCCACCCCGCACGCCCTGGACGATGTTCGGATTGGCAGAAGAGATGAACCCACCAGGTCCTCCGAGATTTTCAGCGATGGTTCGAATACCCATTTCAGGAATCGTCTGCCCACCTGTAGTAACCACAATCACTTCCAGTTGATTGGCGTTGGGTTTCCGGGCGAGGCCGACAATGGTCTGCCCAAAGGCGTTAGTGGGACTGAAACCCGCAGGAAGGTAGTTGGTGTTGACGAGCATCGGAACGGTTATTTGCACCGGTACGGTTGCTGCCGCGTTGGCCAGCACCACGCTGTAGTTATCCTTCAGATATTTGGCCAATGCCTCTGAAATGGTTCTCTGTTGATCAGCCGCAATTCGATAGTCCTGAGAATCCATCTGCTTGATTTGCCATGCGATCGCCAAAGTGACGACAACGGAGAAAACGGCCAATCCGATCGCCATGTCCAAGCTCAAGAAGCCCCGCTGCTTGTTCCTACTGGTCATTCCAGAGACTCCTTGATGATTGGTGAGCGATGTCGTGATCGAGCATCGTGATCTTTCCTGCATGGACTTTCTCTCGGATGCCCGGTCCGTCATCGCCCGTGAACAGCAGACTCTGCAGGGTTAATCGACGACTCCCTTCGTTGCCGCTTGATAAGGACTGGTGAAGAACGGCCACTAGCCCCTTGGAGAGCAGCTCTCGGGCGTTATTGAGTAACGGCTGAGCCAGGGCTGATATACGCTCAATGCCTTGAGTAACGCTGCCTGCATGGCCTGTGCTGATGATGAGATGGCCATTGATCGAGGCTTGAATTACTTGTGCTGCTGTCGAGCTGTCGCGAATTTCTCCCACGAACAGGAAATCGGCTCTTGTGCGCAGCGCTAGAATCAACGCTTCCTCGTATCCCCCCATCCGGCGAGAGACCGGAACTTGAATGCAGCGCCCACTGCCATGCCGACCATTCAAAAACGGTTCTGGAGGATCCTCGACAGCCACACAAATGCCTCCCCAGGCCTCAAGGCGAGCTTTCACCAGTGATGCAGCACTGGAGGTTTTCCCTGTGCCCATTTCCCCACAAATGAATATCAGGCCGCGAACCGTGTCACTCATCAGCGCGTCCTGCAGATAGTCGGGCAGACCCAGCATGTCCAATGGACGGATCTGGACTGAGGATTTGCTTACGACAAACACAGGTTTGCCATTCAAATCCAGCAACTGGGTTACACGAAGGACGACGCCATCTTCAATTAGGGCGAACTCTGGATCCTGGGTTGCCTTGTGCTTTTCCTCGCACTGCGCCCGTAAGCGCTCAAGGTCTGCCCGCCATTCGGCGGGCGCTTCAACCCTTCGTGCCTGCCCAGGGAGACCTTTGGCGTCGGCAAATCCATCGCCGAGGTACAGGTCGACGAATTCAGCATCAGAGATCACGCTCACACTGAATTCCTTAGTACGAAGTCCAAGCGATGGTATTGGCGTCCGAGGAGCAGCTGGTCGCAGCTGCCACCGCAGTGATTTCGCCGGCAATTGCAGTGCCGCCGTTGATCGCCGTAGTTGTCTGTTTGTCCTTGGCCATGTTCGAGGCAAGGGTGATGCAGGCATTTTTCGGAAGGTTGGATTCTGTGATGGTGAAGGTCATGCCGTTGCTCATCACGGTCACTGCGCCGTTCCAGCGGTTGGACAGGGCATTACCGTTGATGCTCATGCCGCCAGTTGCCTCGAGGTTGATCAAAGAAGGCGCTAAGTTGGTGCCTGCCGTGGCGTAACCCGTGGTGCTTTTCAGTCGTTTGGTATTGCTCAGCAACGTGCCGAGATTGCTCTGTTCAATAGTGACGTCCGAGCTGCCGAACGTTCTGTAGCCCATGAACACGATGAAACCAAGTGCCACCGCGATCAGCATCAACCAGAACATCCCGTCTAGGGAGAGAAATCCGCGTTGGTTGTTTGGAGTGTTTGTTGGCATTTCCAGTACCTCATTTAGGTTTGATTTAAAGCGTTGCAGTCACATTGCCGGCCAACTGGAAGATCCCGATCACTACCAGAATCATCATGACCCCCATGGCCATGGAGGACATGCCGATAAGAGATTTGGCGATGGCTTCGACGCGCTGAAGCGTTTGCTCCAGCCACCGGTTGGAAAACCGTTCCATCGACTCAGCGAAGCCTTTGCGGGTGGCGAGCACTTCCAGAAAATGCATCGCCATGGGGTCTGGGAATTGATGACCCGCAAGCTTCAATGCGGTACCGAAGTTTTTGCCGGCGCTCACTCCGTAATGAATGGCGCTCAGGCGCTCTTTCAACCATGGAGAGGCATTGCGTTGAAGAGAGGTCAGCGCATCTAGTTGGTTGATGCCGGAGCGCAGCATCACAGCCATGTTGAGCAGAAAGATCGATCCGTGGAGCGCCTTGTAGACTGACCAAGGCGGGAGCCTCTCTGCTCGGACTCGCAGGACCTGGAGCAGCTTGTTCAACTGCAGCTTCCACGAAGGGCTGGCGGCCGTAATCTGAAGGCCGCAAAACACGGGTAGAGTGATGATCGATATGAGGATGAAGACGATTACAGCTATCAGCGTCACTAGCCCGTAGTGGGTCACGAAATTCGATAGGGCATAGAGGAAGGCCGGCACGCCGGTCCACGCCTCGGGGTTGGAGCGTCGTGTCATGGAGGGCACCATCCACACTGCAATCACATACAGCAACGCCGCCATGACGCTCCACACCACGGAGGGGAAAACGGTGGCGGACGCTACGAGTTTGCTGATCCGCTGACGTACTTCGATGATCCTCACGCAGTCCCGAAATGCCTGCACCAGGTTGCCGGTGTCTTCCCCGGAAGCGATCAAAGAGTTCTCGTCATAGGGAACCCAGCCTTCGCAGGAAATGCTCAGCGATTTCCCACCTTTTACCGATTGCGCGATATCCCTGCAGGCAAGGGACACTGGATGGAGCTTCTGCCCGTTATCGCTGAATGCTCTGGCCACCGTGTGCAGTGCGTCCTCAAGCGACACACCATCCTCAAGGATGCCCATCAGGCTCTCGTAGAACTGGATTCTTTCGTTTTTGCCAAACTGCTTGGCATAGAAGGTCTCTGCCCAACGATTCAGCATCGCTCTGACGTCACTCAGCATGAGCGAGCTCCAGGATTTGCCGGTCAAAGTCCAACGGCCCCACCGTCATTTCGGCGTGGCGGGGGTCTACTAATCCTTGTTTCAGTTTGATGATCGTGTGTGCGGTCTTGGTAATACCGCCCATTTCCTTGACCCAGTGGCGACGTGCCGCACTTGCACCCTGCCCATTGAAAACGCGCATGAACTCAAGGTCGGTGAGCAAAGTTTCCGCAACCACCGTGCGACCGGTGATGCCCAAGCCTTTGCAATGCGGGCATCCCGGTCCTTTGAGGTAGGTCTCATCAATCGCTTCCAAATCGCGCAAGCGCTGCACCAGCGCACTGTTGAGCTGCCCGAGATGCTCGCGTGCGGGGACGCGGCAGTGGGAACACAGCACGGGCAAAAGGGATTGATTGACCACGCTTGTCATCAGTGCAGGATCAGTAACCAGGTGTCGGTCTACACCCATGTCGATCAGTCGTTGAAGAGCTGCTACAGCGTTGTTGGTGTGCAGTGTCGTCAGCACCAGGTGACCAGTCATACCGCCGCGGAAAGCCGCTTGTGCTGATGCAAGGTCCCGGATCTCCCCATACATGAGAATGTCAGGGTCGAGTCGCATGGAATTGGTGATACCGTCATTCCAGGTTTCACCGGCGCCCAGCGGTGACTGATTGGCGAGAAGTGGATATTCAGGTGGATCTTCCATCGTCAGAATGTGTTTTGTTCCACCGCACTCTTCGTGCAAGAGGTTCAGGTTTACCTGCAGCGACTTCGATTTGCCGGAACCGGTGGGTCCAGTGATCAGGTTCACCCCATAAGGCAAGCTGCGGATGCGGCTGAATGCATCAATTTGCTGCGTCAGGAAACCGAGATCACTAAGCGTCATTTTGGTTTTGTCGTCATACAGCAGACGCAAAACCATCAGAGGGCCATCTACGAGCGGCCGAGTGGCGACTCGGGCACCGAACAAACCGAGTTGGTCGACATAGGCGCGTTTTACCCTGGCGTCCTGGCTCACCTGCGGCTGGTAGTGGTCTTTCGCGACATCGCACATGCTGTTGTAGAGGGACGAGCAGAGCTCCATGCCCACCTGGCTCTGGTGCTGCTCTGCCTCCCACAAGAGCCCGTGGATGCGAAAGAAGATTCGAGTGATATCGTGACCTACGACAAAGTGGACGTCGCTGGCATTGCGCCGGTGGGCTTCTCCTAAAAGCTGCACCACCTGGGCCTGGCGCTTCGTCTCAGTCGCCGATAGTGCTTTACCATTTGCATCATCATTGGCGCGGTAGAGTGCCTTGATTGTGCTCATCGAGCAGACCTTGACCTCAAAGTGGTGATTTTCGTGTTCCAGCTGGTCCTCGAATGCCATGACATAGGCATCCGTTTGGTGTTGGGCTGACACATACAAAATCCCATCGCTGGTCAACGCACATAGTTGACGCAGCTCGGGTTTCAGCTCAAACGGTCCACCAGGGGCCGTCAGCAGTGTTTGGTGCGACGTCAGTAGGACTGCAGCAGACTCATCACTGTCAGGCTCTATGACATCTGGTTTTTCAGTCAGGATCGTCATCGAACTTCTCAATCAACGTTGGCCAGGGATCAGCCCAGGCGGCATAGGTGCTGATGGGGTAATGCTGGGGGCTGAATTGTTAACGTTGCTCAAGCTGGCCGGGGGCGTACTGGAAAAGCCGAGGGGGTAGCGCTTACCGCCACGCTCGAGGGTCACGTTTTCGACGGAGAGGATGGCCATGCGATAGCCACCGGGTAACTCCCGAGATGAGGCATCTGCGTCTACTTCAAATCCGCTGCTGTAGAGCAGAGTCGCACGCAGCCGTTTTGCTGAGCCGAATACCGCTTTCACGACAGGCAAGTCAGACTGTGTATCACTGCTGTGCGCCGAGGCTGCAGCCGGCTGTGTGAGGTTTCCTTGAGAAAAAAACACAGTTGACGGCTGCGTCGTCGCACTTTGGTCTTCGCCCTTGATCGATCTTTCGGCCTTGGCCTTCTCGGCTTTGGCATTCAACAAGATCGTCTGGCTTTGAATCTGGGCCAGCTCGCCGACGTTCACCCCAGATAGGGTGTTCTCATCTGCCCAGCTCGATGGTGCCCCTAACGCAAGGATGGAGCACAAAAAGCACAGCGCTTTATTTCGCATATAGGTCACCTATTACTGACCAGACAAGGTGGCCGGTCTCATATTTGGTTGTGATTTCGCGCAGCCGTAAGCCCTGACTGGGTGCGCCGGATAATGAGTCCAGCGGCGTAATGCCAGTGGCATAGCTCAGCTCGAATTGCTTCCATTGAGGCGGTGGGGGCGGCGGTGGCGCAGGTTGGCCCGGTATCGCTGGTTGAATGGGCACAACGACCGGCACTTCTTTCAGCACTGGGGTTTGAGTGAAGCTGTGCAGCCAAGACGACAGGTTCGCCAACATCACGATGGCGTCTTTTAGAGGCTCATCACCGGCTGCGGGTAGAGAGATGTCGAATTTCAACGTGGCCGAGTTGCCCTCGTCAAAGAAGGCCGGCCGATCAGAAAAGTGGCCCTGCGTCGCCTGTATCAGTTTGTCGGCCGTGCTATTGCCCGAGCGCTTATAGGAGGACAAAACCTGTGCGCCGTCGCAGACGGCACTCGTGAACTGCCATCCCTGAATGGACAGAGGCAACTGATAAATGACGTTGCTGCAACCCTCCAGGAAATCTGCAACAGATGGACGTTTGGCCCAAGGGTGTTCAAGCGCTTGGGGCGTCTGTTCCATACCGGATTCTTTTTGCAGTCTGGCCAACTCTGCCAGGCGTTGCTGTTCAGCCTGGAAAGCCGCCTCTTTGGCTATTTGGTCCTGATGGCTCTGCCATTGAGCCCACCCGATGATGCCGGCAGCGATCAGCGCGCCAAGAACCGCCAGCTGCACAAGTTCTGGTTTGGATAGCCCAAAGACGAGTGGCCGTAGCCGGTACTCGCGTTTTAGATGCGACGGCTGAAGTAGCTCTGCCACGTCCAGTGGTTGACCGCCCATATCGAACTCTGGGGGCAGGTACTCGTTGTCGAAGTTGATCCCACGACTGCGTTGTTGCGCGACTCGGCGGCGGACCTCAGCACCAGTGCCGATCATGTCGCAGCCAGAGATCACGCCACCTTGATACACAGCAACGAGGGCATATTGGTCAATCTCGCTCTCAGTTTTCCAGGCCGCGATCCATGAGTCCCCCAGCTGTCCAGCCAGGGTGGCCGCGAGCGAGTACATCCCTTTGGTGACCTCCTCGCTGCGCGCTACAAAACCTGCCTGAATAATGGCTGGTGTTCTTCTAATGGCGACAATGTCGAGGTGGTGCTCACGACCGTACTGGCGCGCTTCCTTCATGTGCCCGGTGACACTGCCCAGCGGATGCCAGCGCAGACCGGTGACAAATGATTTTCCACGATACTGGAGTACCTGGACTCGAGCAGAGCGTGCATTTTTTGAGGTTTCCGCAACCATGGCTTACCCCTTGGAACCTGTGCAATGCAGCAGTGGGGTATGGCAAGAGCCCCAAGGCTCGTTGGCAGCAGGTGAAATCACCGCGCTGGGGCTGCCTGTTTCGCTATCAACAACAGGAGTAATCAGCACTACGAGTACGCTGTGCCCTGTGGTGCGGATACGGCTGCCGCCCAAACCGAAGAATCCAGGATCACCTACGCCAGACTTGGTTGCGTTTTCGCTGTTCTCCTCAAAACCAGTCAGTACGAGGGTTTGACCGCTGCGCAATTTGACCTTGGGCGACAGGTTCTTGGTGTCGTAATCCGCTGTCTGGACACTGGAGCCGTTGCTCGTAAAAGTGGTGAAGGTCGGTTTGCTACTCATGCTCAGGGTGATCATCAGCAACATGTTGTCCTGGTCGATGATTCGAGGGAGCAACATCATGTTGAAGCCGCTGGTGATAGTCGCGGGGGTGAGCGAAGTAGACGATCCAACGGAAGCCGTGGTGGTTGTCGAGCTTGATGCGACATAGCTCTTTACGTTGCCGATCTGGATGGGTGCCGGCTGCAGATTCAGCGTGGTGACCGACGGCGAGCGAACGTTCGAGATTCGGCCCTGTTCGGAAAGTGCTTTGATGATTAAGTTGGAGCCAGCCCAAGGAGACTTCGACGTGTCCAAAATACTCAACGAGCCCGACACCGCGCCCGTGCTTATGCCGGTGGTGGCATTCTTCAGCGAAAAGCCCCATTTGTTGCTCAAGGACGTATAGACAGCCGTCCAGTCCAGGCCGGTCTGGTCTGTGTCGGTGAGAGTTACCTCGAAAACTTTGACGTTGAACAACACCTGACGGGTGATACTGCTGTTGATCGAATTCAGGTATTTAGCAACGTTTGAGAGTACTTCTGGTCGATCACTTACCGTCAGGGTGCCAGTGGAACGCGAGAGGAACATCCGACCTTGGGGCTGTTGGCTCAGCATCGCCTTGACGTTTTTTTCAATGTCTCCGATCAGCGAGGTCTTGATGGTAACGGTGGTGCTCTGGTTGCTGCCTGATTCACCCGATGCACCTGTCGACGAAGATCCGCCGCCACCACCACCGGAACTGCTCCCGCTGCCTGTAGCAGTCAGCAAGCCCGACTTCACTGTGCTTTCAATGACCTGGTCATCACCAAATGCCCAGACGTCGAACGTCTTGGTGTCGAAGTAAGTGACATGCACGCTTCGATCATCGGAGGAATAATTCCACGCTAAGCCTAACTGGGAGGTCGCTTGATTCAACAACCCTGACAGCTTGCCGCTGTACTTAATGGGGAATGTGTTGGGCGCAGTCAGCCCAATCGAATTCATTGAGCGGGCGTTGCTCGGAACATTGCCGATGACGCCGGCGGGCATGAAGTTGGTCAGGTTGTCGGCAGAGCCCAAACCAGGTGGAACTGCAGGTCCTGAGTTGCCCTGCGTCGAACTGGAAAGGACACTTGGGTCGATTGCGTCAGGGGCTACGATGACCGGTACACCACATTCACTAGTGATGTACTGCGCGATCTCAGCGATCCCAACGTTATATGAGGGGCGATAGGTGATGTCGCAATCCATGGTCAGCGGTAAACCACGCTTGGCGACCAGCGGTTTTTTGGATACCCATGGTTTGTCGCTGAACACCACCGTAGCGCGCGCGGACTCTTGCTGCTGATTTCTCAGAAATCGGCTGTATTGAGAGGCTGTCGCAGCGTCATTTTCAGCTCGGCTGGCCGATTCATTCACACGCTGCAGCGAACAGGAACTCACCAGTGCGACGATAAGTGACAAGGCTGTGCTTTTGATCCAGAGACGAGCAGTCATCATTTGTTCCTCTCTGTAATAAAAATCAGCCGCTGTGAGGAGTTACTGTCGACCACATCGACCAGAAAGGACCGTGGAGCCGAGTCGTAGAGTGGGAAAATCGACCCAATGGCTTCTTGGAAACTGCCCTCAAATCGAAGTGGAGCGTCAATTGAGTAATCCAAATCATCGACCTGCCACATCAGTTTCCAGCCCGCTTTTTCAGCCCAGCCTTCGACGGTTTGACGAAGGGTTGAGCCAGTTGAAGCCGTCCATGTCTGGGCCAGCGGCTTCGGCGCTGCAATGTCCGTCGCAACCGGCTTTGGCGCTGCAGAAACTGCGGCCGGCGCGGTGACCAGTTTCGGAGTTGAAGCGGCCTTGGCATCTGGGTTGCTGGACGAAGTCGAGGCCGGACTCTGAGTCGGCAAGGCAGACGTTTGTTTTGTAGAGCCATCCTTGGTAATCACCGTAGGAGGGGCCACGGTTTTGGCTGGTGCAGCGTTCGCCACAGGGGTAGCGGCTGATGCCGTTGTTGTGAAAGGCGCTGTTTGGGGAACGGCGGCGACTACTACTTGGCTGCCCGCATCATTGTTATTGCTCTTCGCTGCGATAGGCTGTGCAGCTGTCGATGTGTTGAGTTGAGCAATCTGAGTTGATGCAGGACGTGGAGAGTCCGGGAGCTGGTAGCCAGGGCGCAGGACGTAGCACACCTGACGGTTGACCTCGTCGACCTTCACCTGCCAGGCCGGACCTGCGAGCACCTGCAGGGTGTTACGCAGGGTCATAGGGCCAAGTTTATATTGGGCTGCTGGGAGTGGTCGGGTGTAAAGGATGTTGACGTGGCCAGAGTCTGCCGAGCAAAGCGTATAACCTGAACGGTCCACCACGTACTGCATGGCCTCATGCACATTTGGGTGCATGTTGGCTGGAATGCTGATGTCGATAATCTGAGCCATCAGGTCACGTTGGCCAGAATCTGGCAGCGTGCTGACGAGGGTGTAGCGGCCATAGCGCACTACTGGTTCTTTTTCAGGAACGGCGCCGCCAGGATAGAGGTCTGGCGTCAACATGTCCGGATTGCGACTGCTGTCGAAAGCGGGCTTGGGTGTCTGCGCCGTTTGGGTCGTGCAACTGGCGATTAACGCTAGAAGCGAGAGCGTGGTGACGTGCCTGATCATGTGCCGAGAGGCCCCCTGTAATGATAGGGGAACGGTGACAGGCTGGTACCAGCTGCGCAGTAGGAAATAGAAAACTACGTCTATAGGTATTTATAGGCTATACAAAGATGACGCGACCGAGGTGGAAAATTACCTAGTATCTGATCACCCATTTCCATTCACGCTGAGCATTCATTTGCATTCACGCTGACCACTCAATTGCATTCGACCTGACCAGCTATCCTGCCATTACGCCTAGAGTAATGAATCCAAAATCGCGTTCAGCGAACATCCATTCGAACATCAAATCTCCGTCCGCGTGCTGAGGCGATTGTTAATCCCTCCTGGTCGTTACCCTGTGGTCGACCGGTGAGCATTGATCCCCATCGTTAACTCCCGCCACAGGCATTTGTGCAAGCAGGCTGAACGTGGTTAAATCTGCATATTCGATTATCCACATATGCAGAGCGATTGCTTATGAGCCTTACACCACACACATTCTTCAAGTGCTTGGGTGATGAAACTCGCGCCCGGATCATGCTCATGCTTTCGGCTGAGGGTGAGTTGTGCGTGTGCGAGTTAATCTGGGCACTGGACGATAACCAGTCGAAGGTCTCCAGGCATCTTGCCCAACTGCGTGCTTGCGGGTTACTCGCAGATCGGAGGCAGGGTCAGTGGGTTTACTACCGGCTGCATCCCGAGCTTGAACAGTGGGCACTGGATGTTCTGAACGTCACTACGCAGGCACACCAGTCCTGGGTTAACGACCATCAAGGACGGCTGGCTTCCATGGAAGACAGACCCGTGCGCCAAGCCTCCTGCTGCTGACATCCTGATCTGGAACATACTCATGCTCATCGCAGCATCGATTTTCGTAGTTACGCTCGTCTTTGTTATCTGGCAACCCAAGGGGTTAGGTGTCGGCTGGAGCGCGGCAGCGGGTGCCGTTCTGGCACTACTGACTGGCGCCGTAAGTCTAGGGGATGTGCCGGTTGTGTGGCACATCGTCTGGAACGCTACCGCGACCTTCATTGCTGTGATCATCATCAGTTTGTTGCTCGATGAAGCGGGATTCTTCAAATGGGCGGCGCTTCATGTCGCTCGCTGGGGTCGGGGCAAAGGCGGACGTCTGTTTGCGCTGATGATCCTGCTCGGTGCAGCCGTTTCGGCACTGTTCGCCAATGATGGAGCCGCACTGATTCTGACCCCAATCGTCATCGCGATGCTGACGGCGCTTCGCTTCAGCCCGGCATCCACCTTGGCATTCGTGATGGCCGCAGGCTTCATCGCTGATACCGCCAGTCTGCCGATGGTGGTGTCCAACCTGGTGAACATCGTTTCGGCAGACTTTTTTGGCGTGGGTTTCGGTGAATACGCTTCTGTCATGTGGCCAGTGAACCTAGTGGCCGTGGCCGCGACACTGTTCATGCTCTGGATGTTCTATCGCAAGGACATTCCCGCCCAGTACGACGCGGATCAGCTTGAGGCCCCGGAGTCGGTGATTCGAGATCGGGCGACCTTCATTGCTGGCTGGTGGGTACTTGGCCTGCTGCTGGTTGGTCTGTTCGCACTGGAGCCGTTAGGTATCCCCATCAGCGCTGTTGCTGCTGCGTGTGCAATGATCCTGCTGGTCATCGCAGGTAAAGGCCAAATCATCTCCACGAGAAGGGTCATCAAGGACGCGCCCTGGCAAATTGTCGTGTTTTCGCTGGGCATGTATCTGGTGGTCTATGGCCTGCGTAATGCTGGCCTAACCGACTCGCTCTCGGGGCTGCTGAACATATTTGCCGAGCATGGCCTATGGGCCGCTACCTTGGGCACCGGTATCACCGCTGCGCTGTTGTCCTCGATCATGAACAACATGCCGAGTGTGCTTATCGGCGCTCTGTCCATTCAGGGCAGCGACGCTACAGGACTGGTACGTGAGGCCATGATCTACGCCAACGTCATCGGTTGCGATCTTGGCCCCAAGATCACGCCCATCGGAAGCCTGGCCACGTTGCTGTGGCTGCATGTGCTAGCGCAGAAAAATATCCGCATCACCTGGGGTTACTACTTCAAAGTCGGCAGCATCCTCACCCTCCCTATCTTGCTGGTAACGCTGGTGGCACTGGCGTCGCGGCTGAGCATCCCTGTCTAGGAGAAACCCATGAAAGTGCTATTTATGTGTACGGCAAACAGCTGCCGGAGCGTTCTCTCGGAGGGGTTGTTCAACCACCTGGCCCCGAGCGGTTTTAACGCCGTCAGTTCGGGCAGCTTCCCAAGCGGACAACTGAATCCACGCGCCGTGAGTACGTTGCAAGCGCTTGGTATCGACACCACAGATCTCTACAGCAAAGGCTCAGAGGTGTTTTCGGACTCACCACCGGATGTGGTGATCACCGTGTGTGATAAGGCTGGAGGCGAACCCTGCCCGGTCTATTTCGGGCCTGCTGTCAAAAGCCACTGGGGCCTCGCCGACCCTTCCGATGTAGAAGGCACAGACAGCGACATCCAAGCCGCATTTGACGCGACCGTCGTCCAGATTAAAAAGCGTTTCGAGGCATTCTTCAGCTTGGATCATTCGGCGCTCACACCGCAGGAACTGAAGCGCGAGCTAGATCAAATAGGTGAACTGTAATGGACGAATTTTCCTCGGAAAGCAGCCTGGATCTACCTAATCTGGATCAGTCGCTAATCGACTTCGTCACACTGGATCGCCTGCAAGGCAACGAGCAACCGACTCACAAACCACGCATCTTGTTGCTGTATGGCTCAACCCGTGAGCGCTCTTTCAGCAGGCTGCTGACCCAAGAGGCCGCGCGCATCCTGACCCTAATGGGAGCCGAGACCGTCATCTTTGATCCCTCGGGTCTGCCTCTCCCTGATGACGCTCCGGAAGACCATCCAAAGGTTAAAGAGCTGCGGGATCTGGTTCTGTGGTCAGAGGGACAGGTGTGGTGTTCGCCAGAGCGTCACGGTGCAATGTCTGCTGTATTCAAAGCCCAAATAGACTGGATACCTCTCACGTTGGGCGCTGTCCGCCCCAGCCAGGGCAAGACGTTGGCCGTCATGCAGGTCTGCGGTGGATCACAGTCCTTCAACACGGTAAACCAGCTTAGGATCCTCGGGCGCTGGATGCGGATGATCACCATCCCAAACCAGTCGTCAGTACCCAAAGCCTTTCTGGAGTTCGACGACGCAGGGCGTATGAAGCCATCCGCCTACTACGACCGTGTTGTGGACGTGATGGAGGAACTGATGAAGTTCACGCTGATGGTTCGGGGCCGGGAAACGTATTTGGTAGACCGCTATTCGGAGCGCAAGGAAAGCGCCGAAGCACTCTCGAAACGAGTCAATCAAAGATCGATTTGAGCGACCAAGGGGATAGAGGATGAGCAACACCACAGTAAGGATTGCGCAGATTTCGGACGCTCAAGCCATCCAGGCAATTTACGCACCGATGGTTGAGCATACGGCGATTTCGTTTGAGCTTGAGCCGCCCACAGTCGAAGAGATGGCCAAGCGGATTGGGTCGACTTTGCCGACTTACCCGTATCTGGTAGCGGAGCGAGACGGCCAGCTCATCGGCTATGCATATGCCAGTCAGCACCGGGCTCGTGAGGCCTATCGCTGGTCGGTCGACGTCACCGTTTATATATCGCCAGAAGCGCACCGTAGCGGGGTCGGCCGGGCACTGTATGGCGTGTTGCTGCCGACATTGAAAAGGCAAGGGTTTCACGCAGCCTTTGCCGGGATCGCGCTGCCAAACGATGGCAGCGTGGGGCTGCATGAAGCACTAGGCTTCGCTCACATCGGTACGTATCCAGAAGTAGGATTCAAGCATGGCGCTTGGCATGATGTTGGATATTGGCGTATCGCGCTGGATTCAACGAGTCCGCCAAAACTGTCCGTGCCTTTCAGTGAGATCAGTCTCTTCTGAATGGGTCTCGACGGCCATTATGAGCGATGGGAAGATTCTAATACGTAACAAAGTCAATTATGTTCGACTCCTCGAAATGAATACGAGCAAAGTGGGTAAAATCGAAATAGATTTGCCACTTTCGGAAGTTTGCAGATATCGAACGAAACTATTGTTGCCGATGGGGAGGCCTATTAGATTCCAGAAAACAAAAGTAATGGTTCCAAGTACGTTTACAAGGTCTCAGCCACTAAGAAGCAGTGATATACCGCAGATCTACAAATTGGTCGCCAATGCTTGTCTCGCGTTGCCGGCCGCGTCGGGCTCAATGAGGTCACTTGCCAACTGACGCTTATCCTGCAGCATTTGCCAAAGCATCTGGTCGATTGTGTTTTCCACCAGCGGGATTTTCACCACGACCATGCGCAATTGCCCATTGCGGTAGGCCCTGTCCTCAGCCTGGTCCTGCAGTCCAGGCGTCCAGGGGAGGCCCAGGAACATCACATAGTTGGCCGCAGTGAGGTTGTTGCCGGTGCCGGCAGCGGAGGTAGTGGCGGCAAAGACGCGGGTTTCTGGATCACTTTGGAATTGATCGATCGCCTTCTGCCGTTTGCCTACAGAGTCACTGCCGACAACCGTGACGCACCCGTACTCAGCTTGCTTGCACCGAGTGCGAAGTGTTCCTACCGTATCCTTGAACTCACAGAACAAGATTACTTTGTCCTCCGCGTCCAGTTCGCACAGCAGATCCATTACGACACGAATCTTTACCTGCTCAAGCAACTGACGCAGTGATCCCAACCTGGCGAGGCTAGGCCTGTCTTCGAGCCGAATTTGATCGTATTGCTTGCGCTCTTCAGCAGTGAGTTCGATGGGTAAAGTTTGGCGCTGTTTGCCCTTGAGACCGGGCAAGACATCCTTGCGTCGACGGAGCATCCAATCGCCGATTGCGCCCCGCAGATTCATGCGGAAATCCTGACTGCCGGCGAACTGTTCGCAGAATTCTTTCAAGGGCAGTTTCCCAACGGGGTGGCCGGATAGCCGTAGCAGCGTGTGCAGCTCAGATTCTCGGTTGAGGACTGGCGTACCCGTCAGCAGGTAACGGTTGGGTATCTTGGCGGCAATGTCGAAGCCGTGACGTGTCCACGCGGCGGTCGGCTCTTTCAGGCGGTGCGCCTCGTCGATGATCATCACTTCAAAGTGTCCTGCATGCAGAACAAAATCGCCAAGGCGTTCGTAGTTGGTGATAATCCATTGCGAAGAGGGATCAAAGACCTGTTGGCCGATAGTGGCCTTGGGATACACCATCTGGATTTCGCGTTGCCAGTTGATGATCAACGTCGACAGGGTGATAACCAAGATGGGTCTATTAGCTGCTCGGATTGCAGCGGCAATGATTGCTTGGCGAGTTTTACCAAGCCCCATGTCATCCGCAAGCAAGGCGCTTGTGCGCTGTAGCAAGTGCCGGATGCCTGCCGGTTGATGGTCCAGTAAAGAATAACCAGCCAATGCCTGGTTAATCTGTTCGGTAGTGGACCCGGTGCGCTCGATTGAGGGCACCGCGGCTAAATACACATCGGTTGAGGTGCTATCGTCAGCCGCTTTTGCTGCGCGCTCTTGTGGCGGTCCACCAAGACTGATGCGGGTGATTTCATCAGCTGGAACAACGGATCCGTCGGTCAGCAGCTCTTGCACGGTGTCGAGGATTTCGAACTGATCCTCCGACAATCCAAGCTCCAGGATCAAGTTGCTTCGCACCACTTCCGCACCAGCGTCAATGCGCCAGGACTTGGAATGCCCGAGAAACACGCCGTGCATGCGCCTTGAAACGGCGACCGCGCCAGGATGGTAGTCACCTGACAGCAGGATCCCGCCCTGAACGAGTGGAGCTATCCGAAAGGTCAGCCCCCACGTGAATGCCTGCCGATCTGGGTCGTTTTGTGCGGCTGTGATTTTATGTGAAAACGTCTCCCAACTTTCATTGAAACGGTCCTCGGACAACTCCATCAAACGGTGGAAGAGCACATCCAGGTCATCCAGCAACTTGCCTTTTGGTAATCGCCAATAGCGATGTTGAGGATGCTCGGCACGCCGAATATAGAAACCATTACGTTCGAGAAACAGCCGGTTCGCACCCTCAACGTATTGCATTAAGACCCCGAAGTCATAGCCGTCAAAAATGACTTTTTCGACCAGGTCCTGCCGGCGGTTCATCAGACGTGGACGACTCATGTCCTGCTCAATCGTTGGTTGATCCATTCCGCACAGGCCTGGGCATGCATTTTTTTCCGGTTTCGATTTGTATAGCGCGACATGGATAGTGTTTGGTCGGGCCATTCCAGGTTAATGGCGAGCTCACCCGATTTGATCTTTGCCCAAAACCATTGATAGGCCCGGTCAACCCTGGAGCCCGACTTAGGTGTGCGATTGCGGAGCCCTCTCAGTTGTATCGTCACCAGGTGTTTGGGAGTCAATTTTGCTAACGTTTCGCCCCAGGCACTTTCATCCATTTGGATTTCTGCAGAGGCCAACGATTTCCCGTTTTCGCGAACCGAAAAAAGACGGCAGATGCCCCGATAAGCACTGTAGTCGTAACCATCAATGCAATGGCCCAGCGCTCGATGTTCCGCATCAAGATCGGCGGGGCACTTCAGTTCGATAATTTGCAGCCCATTTGGACTCACGAGGGGTGTGCTGGTTGAATAAAGCAGCGGCTTCCAGGGCGTTAAAGAGTCTGTTCTTGTTTGTGGATCTACTGCATCTAAAGCCTCACGGATGTCTATCAACGCGAGGTGAAAGCCATTCACCAAGCTGGCGATCTGGTGATAGGAAGCAGTAGCAATGAAGCTTTTGAGTTTCTGCAGTGCTTCACCAGAAGCTGGTCCGTCGCTCTCATCAACGTTGTTAAAGAGCTCGTTCAGGTCTCGAAAGTCGTCGGCGATTTTGGACCAATTGTCGTCCGACCAATCAGTTGGACACCCTGACAGCAGCCTGTTCCAGTCCTGCGTTTGATCCAGCAGTTGATACGGGATTTTATCCAGCAGCGCGAAGAGAGTGATCCAGTGCGCTTTTTTAAGAGGACGGCGATTGCCCAGTGAGGCTCCCAGCAGCAGTCGATGCCAGGGTCCTTGTGGCCCCTCGCGGCTGATACGGGTCAATGCACTGCCGGTATCGAATACCCGCTGTTGACCCAGGTAGCGCACTGCAGCGCGCGGCGCCTGTAGCAGCCAAGCCAGTGTGTCGGAAAGGGGGAGGCCCGCGTCGGCTATGCGACCTACCAGGCACTCTTCAGCGGAAATCAAATAACGGTCCTCACTCCAGTATGGGCGCCACGCCTGAAGTTCATCCCATGGGCAGTTCATGTATACCTGCTGCTGCCCATCCCACGGCCACGGCCATTGATCTGCTAGTACCAGAAGTGGAATCAGTACTGGCTGGGCTTTTAGGGCCTGAAGGCGGCGTTTTCGGTCACCTTGAGCCAGCCAGTTATAGAGCTTGGGTGAGGGACATTGCGCTGAACGAATGGCGAATAAAAGCTCTTGGTCCAGACACTGGCAAAACTGCTTCAGCGTGCTGCCAATCTGCTTCAGGTAAAATCGGGTGCGGGGATTGAAGTACCGATTGTTGCTCGCCGTCCAATCGAAGCCGCGGCGATTAAAGCTTCCTAGATCTTCAATCGAAAGGGCTTTCGCCCTCTCTCCAGCAGACTTGCAGAAGGAGGTCAGTAGGACGTCTGCATACCAGCGTTTTTCAAACCTGAGCAGTAGCTGCTGGGCCACCATTGCGGTGGGTTTTCTCTTATGCACGCGGTCCTTGCTGAAGATTTTGCAGGCCTTAACCTGATGACCATCGAAGTACTGGAGGTGATCGCCGATTCTGGCCAGGAGCCGCCGTGTTTGATCATCTGTAGAGGGCAGGGCTACGCACCAGCAACGAGTATGGACAGTGGAACTCAGATAGGTATCGATGAAGGAGGTCAGCTGGGAGGGCGGTACGTTAAATTGTAAAGCCCAGGTCTGGGCGACTTCAATTTGCCGATGTGAGAACTTCTCCAGCTTCGGCGCTAAGATGCGCAGCCCCACCACCGATTGTCTCTTCTGTACGCTCACCCATGACCTCCTCTGCAATTTCGCAGAGGACTGTCAGGTATAGGAATGGTGGGCTTCTAGGGTTAATGCGTAACGGCGTTGTCGGTGATTTATATCGGCAATGGCAGAAGTCACACCCCTCTGGGTTTATTGAGATCTGGTTTGCCATTCAAGTTTGGAAAACTCACCTTGCATCCATTCGATTTGAAGCCTGTGCAACCCCAAAAGTCATAGCCACCGCCCCCTTTTTTTTGTCGCCTTGCGAGGGGTTGATTGCACTTGGGACAGTTGAAAGCGCCACCTGCTGTGGCTGGGCGTGGAGCGGACGCCATCGGCACACTCGGCATTCCACGTTGCTGAGACAGTTCCTCTTCCAGGCGTCTATGCAGACGCGCAACGACAGCTCCATAGGTGTCTTGGCCCTGGGCGACTTTGTCCAAATCCCGCTCCAGCTCCCTCGTAAAATCGAGCTCCACGAAACTGTAGAACCCTTCCAGCTTCGCGATTGTTTCCTCCCCCAGCGGCGCCGGTACCAGCTTGCGGCTTTTTTCCTCAATCATTCCTTTGCTGGTGATGTTCTTCAAGATCGAGGCGAACGTGCTGGGACGACCAATACCGCGGCGCTCCATTTCTTTGATTAGACTGGCCTTGGTGTAGCGGGATGGCGGCTGAGTTTTCTTCTTCAGCAGTTCTCCGTTGTGCACAGAGATGATCTGTTTTGGTGTGAGTGCAGGAACTGGGTTGCTCGCTGCTCCATCTTCCTCATCGTCTGTGTCATCGCCCTTGAGCAGTTTCCGCCACCCAGGATGAAAAAGGGTTTCACCAGTTGCATTGAATCGCAAAGCCTTACCATTTGGGCCAACCGCGAGCAGTTTTACAGCACGCACGTCGAATACCGCCGCTTCGATCTGGCTGGCCAGCGCCCGGACCCAAATCAACTTGTACAGGGCGAGTTCCTCGTCGTTCTCACCAGCTTTTGTATCAGCCCAATGCGTCGGGGTAATAGCGGGGTGGCCTTCCTGCGCGCCTTCGGCGGCCTTGAATGTACGTCGCTCGTCGACGGTCTTCAATCCGATAGATCTAGCTACGGTTCTAATATCCTCCATGGCCTCGTCTGGTACGTTGGGATTATCCGTCCTGTGGTAGGTGATCACGCCTTGTTCATACAATCGCTGGGCGACTTGCATGGTCTTGTCCGGGTCCCATTTCAAGGCGTTGCTGGCTGCTTGTTGAAGGGTGGAAGAGATGAAGGGCGCGGGTGGGTGGCGCTCGGCCTTGCGGTCTTCACAGGACTCGACGACGACATTACGTGTGCCGGCGACGAGTCGGGCCAGGTTGGCATCTTGAACGTAAGGAAAGTCTTTGCTCGCGAAATCCGGTACCGGTTGCCAGTCTGCATACCAGGTGGTGCCCTGATTCATATCCACAAAGTTCAGACGCACACCGAAGTGGTTGATTACCTGAAAGTTGCGGATCTCGCGCTCGCGCAAAACCACCAGGTATACGGCAGGCGATTGCACGCGGCCTGCAGAGGTGGGCTTGCCCATCAGTCGGCGTAGCTCCTGAGTCACCAGGTAACCCACCAAACGATCAAGTACACGCCGGCATTCTTGTGACGCGACTCTGTTCAAATCGATTTGGCGAGGATTGGCTAGAGCCTCTGCGACACGCTTCAGGGTGATTTCATTGAAGGTGATGCGTTTGTAGGATTTGACCGCCAGTACCTGCTGGATGTGCCAGCTGATGCTTTCACCTTCGCGATCCGGATCGGTTGCGAGGTAGATTTCATCGGCCTGTTTAGCTGCGGCCTTGATGGTCCGCACGGCCTTGGCGCTCTTATCCAGGATCTCGTACACCGGTGTGTAATTTTTGCGGACGCCTGTGGTGATCATGCTGTCGTCCTGCCCTCTGGCGGGCAAGTCACGTATGTGCCCACCACTGGCGACAACCAACCAGTGTTCGCCTGGGCGCAGTTTCTTCATCATTGGCTGAAGCTTTTTCAGCTTCCCAGGTGCCTCGATGATCAATAGCTTCACGGTGTGCCCCTTCTCAATTATGCAGAGCGGGACTGTCACGTCATGGCAGGTAAGGCTTCAATGGGAAATGGTCAATGCACAACGGGAGGCTTTTAGCGGCTAGAGGTCCAGCGTCAGCTGCTGTTCCTGGGCAAAGCCCTTTAGCCACGACGCGCGCATCGCAGGATGGTGGTAAGGGCAGTCATACACCCGTAGCCCTTTTCGGGCGGCGTCAGCACCGGCTATTTGAACGGCAGTATGGGGGTTATTGAATTGCCGCCTATCTGCTGGTTTCAAAGAAGTTCGAGATTGCGCCATTGGCTATCGGTCCCCGAAGAACAGATCTATCAGACAGTAACATCACGAATAGCGCATTTTTTTGCATCAAAAACGGAAGTTTTAAACTTCTGTGCTTGAGATAGCCGAATGGAAGTGTGACTCAACCTGAAAGTTAACGAATGGCGCGATTTTTTGCCAACCAATTGGCGGTTTGATGTCAATTCGAAGCTGGCTCGTCCGTCCAGTTCGCAACTCTGATCCACGCGATGAAGTCCTGAGTGGATTGTCCGCTTTGAACACGTAGTTGTTCCAGCTTGCCGTATAAGTGTTCAGTCATTTCGTCGTCGTCGTCAAAGTCGACGCGGTATTCAGTATCTAAGCGGTATTCATCGAGCAAGGTGTTGATAAATCGGCGGGCTTGCCAGGTATCAAGGTCTGTCTCTCCACGGCCCCCCATCAGATACTCTCCCGTTCGCCACCCAACTGGAGCCCATGATGCTCGGTTTATGTCCAGGGTGAGCCCGTAGTAGTCCGGAGCATTCACCTCGCTTTCATCAAAGTAAGCCCAGTAAACACGGCCTAAAGCTGGGTGCTCTGCGCCAATGACAACGTACCCTGTTGGGTCCCTCAAAACTTCATCCATCGGCACGTCCTAATTTGTAGTGGTTCTCTAATGAGGTCGGGGGAAACGATGAGCTGTTTCCCCCAACACCGACAGCTACACGAATGGGCCGAAAAATTAAGCCCCTGTTTTCAGAATTGCGGTGGATCGGTATCTGGATATTCATCCGGGCCTGGAGCTGGCTGCGGCCGCGATTCGGGTCTGTTGGACTGTTGCGAATTCTGGTTTTGCGAAGGCGCCAGATTCACCATGGTCACGCGGTGTGGCAGCATGCCGACCCGGCTGGCCTGGATTTTCAAAGCTTCGAATTCGCCATCGTCGTTCTTCCAACGGTCCATAACGGCGCGACCGGAAACCAGCACTCGCATACCTTTCTGGAACAGTTGCGAATAATGCTCGGCGTCCTTGTGCCACCACTCCACATTCGCCCAAAAACCGCCACGATCTTCGTAGCCGCCTTTGCCATCCGGAATCGAATTGTCGAAGTAAACGTTGGCTCGCATGAGTCGACGTGGGTCTTTATTGCCGTTGGGGAATTCTTTGAATTCCGGTGCAGAACCGATATTGCCTTCCCAGCCTTGTACGGGCGTGCCCATGAGTATTCTCCGAGGTTATTGGTGTTGCGTTGGGTTGTTGAGCTGCTGCAGGCGAGCGGTATACACGGCCTCTGCCTGGCCCATTTTTTCTGCGCACTCGGCGGCCTGTTTGGTGATCGAGTGCAGCAAACTCATTTGCATATTCAAGGTGATGCGCTGCAGCTCCATCACGTAAAGATCCTGCAGCATGGATTCCGGTGTTCTGGGTGAGCCCATCATTTCTGCCCAAACCCCTACGCCCATCCGCCGATCTGTCACCTGCTGCCATCTCAAAAACTGGGTGCCGGCTTGGGTGTTCTGCTCAGTCAACCGCACTGGAACTAGGGTGAATGGATATCGGCGGGCCTGGCTCAGCACTTCCTGGGCAAGAGCTTTTAAGTCCGATTCTTGAGCTCGGCAAAGATCGGCAAATTGGGTCAGCTCCCCCTTACCTTTAAAAGGCTTTAAAAGGCCCTTTAGTGAGGCAGCCTGTTGCAGTCGCTGAAAGGCTTCCTGTTGCAGTGGCCGGAAGGCGGTCTGTTGCAGCGACCCATCATTGGAGGGAATCTGGCCCATGCTCTTTAACCCTCAACGGGGTCATCGAGATGATCATCCGTCTCGGTTTGCTGCTGACCGCGGATGATCGGTGGCGCGAAATTCGAACGGCGGGTGCCTTCCAGGATGTCTTGTGGCAGCTCACCGTACCGCTCGTACATTTTGCGGGCTGCTTCAGCCTTGGCATTGTTTGCAGCGAAGTCGTCGCGGGCAGCGCCTGAGTACTTATAGATCTGGGCCAGACCAAACAGTCTCCGCAGTACCGCTGCGCCTTCGTCGATCCAGGTTTCCATATCGTGGCGCCCGACAAGGCCAACGTGCTGGGCCAACAGAATGCGTCTGACAATTTCGTCGTAGTTCGTCAGCAGGTACACAGCCTGAAATCCCAGGGGATTGGAGATGTACAGCGGGAGGCTGACAGGCTGGATCGAGAGGTTTTCGCTAATGCTGATGGCCGGTGGAAGAGAGGCCATGGCTGTGTCCAGGCGATCTTCGATGGTCTTTAACGCTTCCTTGGAATCGTTGATCTTTTCCTCGAGGAGGATCATCCACCAGTCAGAGTAGGGATCATCCTGTTGGGCGCCTCGAGACATTCGATTGACGACAGTGCAGAACCCTGACAGACCAATGATGCCGGCTTTGAGGTCATTTTTAGGGCGCCCCATCCATATACGAGCGGCGTGGTGAGTGTGAAGGGTGAGCTTCACATCGCTGCGCAGTGAACCGATGTTGAGCCGGAAGTTATCAGCCATGGTGCAGTGTTTCCTTGGGAAGAGGATTGACGTACCCATGCTGCAATTTGGCTATAGGAGACGCAGCATTAAATACGTAGCCCGATGGAAGGGGATTTGTTGAGGCTTCTATATAGGAAGAGCTGAAACTCGCCGGTGCGGACCGAATCCCTTGCGTGGCGGCCACCTCCGGTGCCGGATGCTGTCAGGGTGTTGTGGGCCACAACACTTGCCATGTCGCCGGCACGGATGCCGGATCCTGCCAAGGTGGTGCGGGCCGCACCACTTATATGGCKGCCACCTCCGGTGCCGGATGCTGTCAGGGTGTTGTGGGCCACAACACTTGCCRTGTCGCCGGCACGGATGCCGGATCCTGCCAAGGTGGTGCGGGCCGCACCACTTATATGGCGGCCACCTCCGGTGCCGGATGCTGTCAGGGTGTTGTGGGCCACAACACTTGCCGTGTCGCTGGCACGAATGCCGGATCCTGGGCAAGTGATTTGGGCCGAGTCACTTGCGTGGCGGCCGCGGCGTATTTCGGTTCCTGTCAGGGTGTTGCGGGCCGCAACACTTGCTGTGTAGCTGGCACAGATTCCGGTCACGACCGCTTCGCTCTGGGCCGCGTTACCACGATATTCTGGTTGTCCACCTGACATCATGGATGTGTACCCCGATTAGGCTTCAGCAGATGCAGCATTCCGCTGAGTGTGTGTTTTGCGGTTTGTATCGACTCAGGGCTACGCGTCTGCGTTAGCGTCTTCGTCGGCTGCTCTGCGCCCTCTGGCGGGGCTGAAGCGTCTTGACGCTCGGGGCTCGCTTTTGCCTTGTCGTCAGGGTTCCATTGGCTGTTGAAATCGCCGCGAACGGCCATGCCGACGAGCGTCATTAAGTATCCAAGCGGGTTTCGGACCCCTCCCGAGTCACAGCGGTGGACCCATTGTTTGATGAGCGCGGTT
Organism: Pseudomonas sp. Ag1; assembly: GCF_000278565.1. NCBI lineage: Bacteria > Pseudomonadati > Pseudomonadota > Gammaproteobacteria > Pseudomonadales > Pseudomonadaceae > Pseudomonas > Pseudomonas sp. Ag1. The sequence goes on along the minus strand of NZ_AKVH01000107.1, from coordinate 115,896 downwards.
TTCAACTCTGCTGGAACCTTTTGCAGCGCCAGGACCGCGTTCTGTTTTTGCTCGACCGGTAGTCGATGCAGTGCACCGAGCAAATCGGCAGCGATGTCGTTTGGTGTGGGCGGTACATGTACAGAGCTTTTACAAACATCTTTGTGTGTATCTGTATACGTACTATATGAGTTCGGATGCCGAACTAAGTCCGAACTCAGTGATTTACGGCTGAGTTCGGCATCCGAACTCTGCTCCAAAGCGATTCGCTCTTCGCCTTTTTCACTGAGTTCGGTATCCGAACTCAGTGGAGATAGAGCTATATTTTGCTGAGTTCGGATTCCGAACTCAGTCGCTTTAAGAACGACTGGAGCCTGCGCTTTGGTCCAGGCCTGGCTATTCATGCGGGATTCGATGATGTCCAGCCTGCTAGGTAAGCGTTGGCCAACATCAGGATCAGCTGCAAATTCCTTCCAGGCAATTTCTGCCACTTCGCGAATCACCTTGGTCTGGTGCTGCATTGACTGCGCGAGTAGCTGCAAGTAGTCCTTGTCGAACTCTATAGCTTCGGCCGGTGTGACCGGTTCGTCGTGAAGCAGGTAGACGTTGCCTTGCACTTGTCCACTCAGATCATTGCGCACCCGTCGCCCCAGGCTAAGCCAACGGGTGAGACGTAAGGTCACTAATGCTTTTGATACAGTTTCACGCGAGGCAGGCCTACCGGGTTGCATACCCAAATATGGCCGCAGTTGGTCATAGGTAGGGAACGCCGTAAGGCCGTCGTCATTGATCAGTAGGCGAAATACCTGCCAGGTGTTTCTTTCAAGCGGGGTTAAGCGATCATCCAAAAGCAATCGGCGAGGAACCGTTTCGTGTGGGTTCCCGCTGAAAATAATTCCGGAGTAGGGGGAAGACCCTTCAATCCCCGGAGGCGCCGACTCTTTTTTCTGAAGCAAATGAGCTTCAAGGTGACCCGAGGCCGAGTCTAAAAGCGTCGACAAGGGAAGCCGAGACAACCTCATAATACAGAGTCACCTTCCACCGATGTCGCTGCAGGCTGTGCAAGTCGTTGAGAAGACACAAGCTGTAGCCTTCTCGGAAGGCCAGGGTTTGCAGGAGGGTAAAGCCCTTCCTTTATCCAGGACTGAATGCGATGCCAGATGATGGCCAGGCTGAGGTTTTCGTGGGTCTCATCTGGGCTAGTATCCTGTGGAGCATTGAGTTCCTCGGCGACCAACATGGCGATGTCCAGCAACGCGAGACTGTCGCCAAGCTCTACCTGATGCTCTTGCATTAGGTGCGTCCATCGGTACCAAAGCTGAGCGTCCATCTCCTCACTGAATTCGCGCCAACGGCCACGACGTGCCGTCACGCCGATCATTAGGCGTTGAAGGGCCACATCCTGCGGAGACAGCCCGAAGAACTGTTGCAGCATTTGAGTGGTCGCGCCAAGTCGCAGCGCACGTTCAATCATGCGCACTTCTTCATCAGAACGCTGCGCGCCTGACAGTAGTTTTTTTACCATGTCCCCATCAATGGTGACGTTGCACCAAGACACGGGAGTGTTAAGCAGCAAGCTCAGTACTGAAGGTTGTTGGAGCTGAGCCAATATCTCTGGCTCCAGGCCCATTTCGATGCAGCGCCGAAGTTGGCCATTACGCATGTGATGAAGCACCTGTGACAGGATTGCTTCATTTATTGGTGTCTTGGACATGACGACTCCCCCTTGTAGAGTCCGTGTGTTAACTGGCTGAATTCGGACCGTTGTTGGCGACTGACTGGATTTCCAGGTCAATCAAACGTCTTGCGAGACGAATAATGCGGAACAGCTTCACTAGAGCGCCGTCGCTGAGACGGCATTCACTTTCAGGGGGCTGATCTTTTGTGTGAGGCTGGCCCAGTAAGATCTGGCCCAGTCCGGCTGCGAACTCAAAGTCAGCCAACGCGTCGATTTGAAGCTTGGGTTGCTGCTGAATCATTTTCAGTACGATGGCCATCGAGCCGCTCAAAGACTGGAGCAGCGTCAAGGTATGTTGGGCTGTGGCAGTAATTTCGACTTCCGCTTCGGGGTGTCGGTAGCTGAACCCGACGCCACCATCGATATCGATAAATTGACCTGGGGCTTTGACCGAGCTGGCTATTTCGCGAGCCAATTGAGCGATGTGCTGACGCAGGGTCGCGGTATTGTCTATTTCGCGTTCGATGTACCAAAGGTCAGAAATGGGATTGAGTCCGCCAGCTTGAACAGGGATGGCCACCAAGGCATTGGAGGCGAAGTCGGGCAAGACCTCACCGTCAAGCGCAGCGAGCTCCCGTTTCATCTTGTCGACTCTGGGAGAAGTCTTCACAGGGCTCGCAACGTGCCCATCGATACGTGCTTGGCGCTCTTGTGGGCTCATTTGCTCCTGCGGAGTTGGGGCCAGTTGCTGTTGCACCCCTTGAGGTGAAGGACTCTCTTTGGAGGGCGTCGTCTTATGTGTGCTGCCCCCCGAAGTAGTAGGGGGTAGTTGTAGAGGGTTCTGATTAGCCTCAATGCCATTGTTCGAAACGTTAAGTTGAGTCCCCCCCTCAAATTGCGATGCAGGGTACTGTGGCAGCTCAAGAACCGGCGTAGACCGGCGCAATTGGTCCTGGTTCTGAGTGATTTCCAACAGTATTTGCTCGTAGCCGAGGTTCAGCGGCTTTTTAAGGTGATCTATCAGTTCGTCCTGAAATCGCTGGAATAGAAATTCTTCAGCGTCGCCCTCAAACTGGGACAGTACATCTTGGAAAAGCGTATCGAAATCAAGGTGCTGCTCCTGCTCTTGATAATTGCGATCCCAGCACTGAAGAGCTGTTTTGCGCAAAGACAGAAGCTTTATGATTCTGTCTACTCCCAGTCCAGAGTACAGCGCGCCTGGAATTGCTGGCAGTAAGTACCGAATGGTGTCGTGCATACGACTCAAGTGAGACGCGGAGACCGGGTAGCCATCCGCTGACAGCCGCCGTGAAAGCTCACGTAATGAGATAGACTCCCCTGCCTCTGTTTCATACAGCGCTCTCGCTTTGTCGACCCCAATAGCCCGCTCAATGAACAGGAGCTGGCCTTGGAGGTCGTTTTCAGCCAAGTGGCCGGTGAGCGAGATGATTTCGCCCCGAACGGCGTCCCAGGGTCGAAATAGGCAGTGAAACTTGAAGTACTTCTCGTCGCCGGTCTCACGATACAACTCGTTTAAAATTGCCAGGCGAGTGTTGCCGCCGTTGCGGATCCGGTACTTATCTTCCCCAGGTTTACGAGTGACGGGAGGTGGCGTATCGAGTCCCCGATTTCGTATCGACTCTTTAATTTCATCGTACTTCGGGTTACGAGTCGTCCTTGGGTTTTCGTCATACGGCAGCGTTTCGTCGAGAGTCAACAGCATGGGGGTATCGACGATGGGGTCGCTCATTCGCGCTGCCACCGGCGACTTCGATTCAAACGCCGGCAGCAACAGCTTATCTTTCATGGTTTGGGCCAAAGACGCTTTCATACTCTGGCTCCTGGCTGCTCATAAGCCGGGCTTGCCGCCAAAAGCTGGTCAATGATTTTCAAAGCACGATCCAGAGCAGCTTCAAGTTCGGCAGTTGTCTCCAGCCGATAAACAATTTCTGAGTTCATCGACCTGGCGTTTTCACGTGCTTCCAACGCGATGCGTTCGCGCATCCCGTCGGGCAGGCGAATAACGAATTTTTCTTCATGCAGACGCTGTGGTTTGTTACTCATGGTGGGCTCCGATGCCTAGGGTAGAAAGTGTGTTCAGCGACGTTTCAACTGATCAGTGAGTTGGGTAGGTAACCCCTTGATGACTAATGAATTGGACGCCTCGTCGTACTCGATCTTGTCCCCTAGCAGATGCGCTTCAAAACTGATGGACAAGCCTTCGGCACGGCCGGTGAACCGACGGAATTGGTTGAGAGTGCGTTTATCCAGGGGGATTTCCGGCGACAGGCCGTAGTCCTTATTGCGGATATGGTCGTAGAACGCCTTGGGGCGATCTTCATCGATCAAGCCTGACAGTTCCTCCAGGCCCATGGGTTCACCGAGCTTGGCCTGGCTGGTGGCGTAGTCCACCAGGGCCTTGGTTTTCTCGCGGGCCGATTCGTCTGGCAGGTCTTCGTTTTCAACGAAGTCGCTGAACGCCTTGAGGAGGGCGCGGGTTTCGCCCGGGCCGTCGACGCCTTCCATGCAGCCAATGAAGTCGCTGAAATACCCCGAGATCTTCTTACCGTTTTTGCCTTTGATGTACGAGATGTACTGCTTGGATTGCTTGTTGTTCTGCCACTCGGACAAGTTGATACGCGCTGCCAGGTGCAACTGGCCAACGTCCAGGTGGCGTGAAGGAGTGACGTCCAGATCGTCAGTAACCACCACGCCTTCACTGTGGTGGAGCAGGGCGACAGTTAGGTAGTCGGTCATGCCTTGCTGGTAATGGGCAAACAGTACGTGGCCACCGGTGGAGAGGTTGGACTCTTCCATCAGCTTTTGCAGATGCTCGACCGCCGTGTGGCTGAAGGCGGTGAAGTCCTGGTCACCTTCAAAGTACTGCTTTAACCAGCCGCTAAACGGGTGCGCGCCGGACTCGGCATGGAAGAAACCCCAGGCCTTGCCTTGTTTGGCGTTATAGCTCTCGTTGAGGTCGGCAAGCATGTTCTCGATGGCGACCGATTCGGATAGCTCCGAATCGCGTGCCTGGAGAACAGCAGGTGTGCCATCGGGTTTTTTGTCGATCAGGTGGACGATGCAATGACGGATAGGCATTAGATTGCCTCCTGCGAGTGTAGGGTTTGAGCTCGATCAGCACGACGAATACGGGCTTTGGCGTTGAGGCCTGAGCGGTAATCGCTTGCGGTTGATGAGGTGTAAATCGATCCAAGGCCAGATTTCGTGAACTTGATATGGCCACCTTGAGTGCGAGACACCGTCCAGCCATTCGCTTCAGCAAACTTCACGAGTACACGAAGGCTCTCGCTTTTTCCGCGTAGGAGATTGGTGGTCATAGCTCTGCATCCCTGTCTGCCAGAACGTTACCGGTCTGGATCGCGATGATTTCAGCCTGATCGCCAGGAAACTTGGTACCGAGCTCATGCAAAAAGTGACGCGTAGCCTCACGTGCTCCAGGCACGCGGAACACCACGCTGCAGTGCTGAACTTCCGCGGGGTGTTGCAGGTGAGACATGACGGCCACTTTCAGCGAGCAGCACTGGAGGTAGCGGGGCACCCAAACCGACCAGAAGTAGCTGGATAGCAAGGCGCCCGCACAGAGCAGTTCAACGGTAATTGTTGCGCTGGGCGTGTTGGTCAGCTCGACGTAGCCGAGCTTCTCAAACTCCAACAGATCCTCACGCATGCTCATTGGGACCACGGTGCTGTGGTCACGAGCAAGGCGGCCGATCGCTTGAGCTAATGCGTCGAGCTCCACCGGGTTGATCCCAGATTTATGGGCATGAGCCACAGCAGAGGCTTCGAACACGGCACCGGCATGGATACTAGGAAATAGCTCGGCGCTACTGTGCATCCGACACCTCCTGAAGCTCCTCGATGTCATAGCTATTGCAAGTAGGGCAAATAAGCTCGTCCACTTCACCGCCGGGTAAGGCTGGAGCGCCACTCACTTGATGTTTCGGGTGGTGGCTATCGCATTGAAGGCACCAGTGAGTGATGCGTACGAGAGTATTCATCGCTGAGGTGTGCTTTTTCATAGTTGAGCCCCTTGCCAGCCGGCGTTGGGACTGAGGTTGGCAAACCGGGTCTGATTGGCGATGAAGGCTGTTCGTACGGTCCCAGTTGGGCCGTTACGCGCCTTGCCGAGAATGATTTCTGCAATGCCTTTGTGTTCGCTCTGAGGGTGGTACACCTCGTCCCGGTAGACGAACATAATCAGGTCCGCGTCCTGTTCAATCGCACCGCTATCACGCAGGTCTGCGTTGATCGGACGCTTATTTGGCCGTCGCTCCAGTTCTCGGTTGAGCTGGGAAAGCGCAACCACCGGGCAATTCATCTCTTTCGCTAGGGCCTTGAGGGACTGGGATATAGCGCTGATCTCGTTGGCCCTGTTTTCCTGACCTGGGCAGCGCATGAGCTGCAGGTAATCGATCAGGATCAAGCTCGGGTGTCCGAAGCGACGAGCTGCTCGACGAGATTTAGCTCTGATTACTGCAGGCGTGAGCGCTGATGAGTCGTCGATGACCAGCCGCTCTCCATAGCCATTAATACGAGAAACCGCTGCAGTCAGCTTCGGCCAATCATCATCATCGAGCTTGCCCTTCAATAGCCTGCCCAGATCGATATGGCCTAGGATGCCCATCAATCGATACATCAGTGCTTTGGCCGGCATTTCCATGCTGAAAACCTGAACTGTACGATCAAGCTTTGCCTGCAGAGCCGTATCTATGAAGTTCAAGGCCAGAGAGGTCTTCCCCATAGACGGGCGCGCGCCGAGGATGATCAGGTCGGCTTCTTGAAAACCCGACGTCAGCTCGTCCAGGTCCTCCAGGCCTGAAGGCAGGCCGGTCACGGTGATATTGCCGTTGAAATGTTCGTCTATTTGTTCGACGACGTTCGTCAGGCATTGGTTGATATTGACGAATTCCGTTGCGCTCTTGCCTTCACCCAGAGCGAACAGTTGCTGTTCAATTGATTCTTGAACATCCTCCGCACTTGCCAACGGGTCTGTCGCCTCGCGAGAGCATTGGTATCCAAGGGACATGAGCTGTCTGAGCCGAGAGCGATTACGCACGATGGATGCGTAATGCTCGATGTTGGCTACAGACGGCGTGTTTTTGGCCAGCTCGCCCAGATAGCTCAGCCCTCCGGCTTCGTCTGGCTCCTCCAACGCGTTGTGGACGGTGACGATGTCGAACGGAATGGACTTGTCAGCAAGGCTTGCCATTGTCCGGAACAGCAACCGATGGTCGTGTCGGAAAAAATCAGAGGCATCCAGTTTGTCTGCGACGAGATCCCAGGTGTTGTTGTCGAGCAGTAGCCCACCTAACACACCTTGTTCAGCCTCTACGGAGTAGGGAGGTGAGAGGTCAAGGTGATTCATTTCCCAGACTCCTGGCCTATCTGAAGAAAACCACTCCCGTTGCGTGCCCCCAGGGCTTTGACCATGTCGACTTCAACCTTCGCTGAATTGATCATGACCTGAGCAACCTCGGCAACCGCTTTGGCCCGTTCGATTTCCATTGGTCTTTCTGGGTCCAGGAGGCTCTCGATCGCGACGAACAGGTGATTACGTAGATCTTCAATCTTGTTCTTCATGTTCAACCTCCCGGATGGTGCGTTTGAGTTTGCCGATAGCGCGTATTGCGGATTTCAGCTCTTCCGGATACCGATGAATGGTGTTCCGACGCATACGTTCTGCTCTCGTCAGCAACTCCAGGTTATTCAGGGCTATATGGGCCTTGTTGCCGTCCTTGAAGCACACGCACATGTTTATAGGGACTGGTCCGTGATGCTCCTCCCAAAGCAGTACATGCACGGCTTTCCAGTCAACGGGTGGGTAACCGGTATCGGTGATTTTCTTCTGCTGATAACCGTCAGGAGTTGTGCGCAGGCTGCCAATAGGCAGCCAGTTCCCCGGTTTATTGCCGGCCTTAAACTGCGTCTGAGTCATACGGCCAGAGGAGGGGAGCCCCTTAAGGCCCTTATTCCATGGGACGGATCCCTTGGGAAAGCGGAATTCTGCGCCCAACTTGCCGTCAAGCCGGCCACAGAGACTACTGCGAAGAAACTCGGCGCTTTTGCTCAAGCCCAGCCGTTTGGCTTTGGCATAGACCTGATAGACGCTGAGCCCCAATTCGGCGGCTAGGACCTGAGTCGGTTCATTGGGATAGCGGGCAATGAGCGAGCGCTCTTCTGCCTCACTCCAAACATGGTGTTTGTGAACCGGGGCAAGCCCAAGTTGGGATCTGGCTTGTTCCAGCGCCGCCATGGCCAAAGGTGAAAGCGAATGAGTTCTCATTGGCTCCCTCCATGCCCAAGGGCTCCTTGTGACTGCTGTCCGACACCACGATGCAGCCTGGCATGCTTGCCCTGGTCCCATCCCGCTTGCAAAGAGCGGGTGTCATGACCTTTGGCTTCGATGGGCTTGATAATGGCTAGCGTTAGTTTTGGATGATGCCATTCCAGGTAGGCTTGGATCTCCAGCGCAGTGTTTTCGTCTATCCCACCTGCAAACTGGTTCACCTTAGAGGCGACGGCATTGAGCCAGCCCTCGGCAAACAGTTGGCCGCGGTGACGTTTGGTTTTCAGTTGGCAGCGCTTCTGCTGGGCAACATGAGCTCGTCGGGCTGCGACAAGCTGGTGATGCAGCGTTGAATAGGTGTGAGCTGCCAGATCGGGTGAAATACCTTTCCCCAAGAACTTGAAGGACCAGCCAAGTAGCGGATTGAAATACGCCAAGTGGCTGCAATCGAAGGCTTGGGAACAGATTGAGGCCAGGTTGTGCAGCCAATCCTGCGGTGCCCGACGGGTTTTGGTACCCACAATGGATTCTTCGATTGTATGGGCAGCGACTTCGGTGTGTTCCAAGTTGTACTGATTCATCAAATGGCGAGCTTGACGAAGTGCAATTTCCACTTCGTTTGGGGCAGCGCCTTGTGACTTGGCCAGCGCCATGAGTTTGGCGACCTTGCTGAGGACTTTTTGCTTGTCCATCATTCACCCCCTTCCTGTTGGAGGCGGGGGGAGAGCGCCTCTGACCACAGGCGAAGTGTTTCTTCCTCATCAGCAGAGAGGTGAGTCCGGGCAAGGCAGTCCGCAACCTTCTGTTTCAGGGCATCAAGGCGGTCTTGAACACTTGACCCATCGTCGTAAGCAATCTCTTGCTCAACAGCTTGCACAACGTCATTACGAAGAGAGAGAACCGTGCTTATCCAAAAAGCACTTGGGCTGGTCCAGCCAATGAGCTTTCGAGTTCTGGCAGGCGACAGGTAATCACGGAGCCTGAGATTGAACTCCCTAGGGGAATAACCATTCCTGAAAACGTCTGCTCGATTAAGCGTCAGCGCTGTTTTAAGAATATCTAGAAGAGGGTCCAAAGCCGTTGGCTCAGGAGCAAAGGGTTCTAAATATGTTTCAGCTACCAGGCGTTTGGCTTCGGCATATCGACTTTGCTGACGGCGTTTGGCTTGGTTTTCGTCGCGGCCGCGCTTTTCCTTCGCGTGCTTAATGTTCGAGTTCACTGACTCGATAAGCTTCGCGGCGTCCTGCAAAAGCTGAAGCTGGTCAACGCTCAACTGAGCGCCAATCCGACCGGGTAATTGGTAACCGCTTGTCAGGGCTCGGATTTCTCGTGCGGTTCCACTGAGCTTGGCTTGCAAGCTGCGCAATTGCTGAGCGCTGTAGTACTTGCCAACCTCTAGGATGAGGTTTGCAGTAATACTGCGGGCGTCGGTAATGGAGGGCTTCGCCATTTCAACGACCCTCCCTCACCAAGTTAGCTACCTTTTCCTCGGTCATGGCCTCGAAGCGGTCACGCCATTCTGGAAAAAGCTCAATGGCCAATTGGCGGATCACGACAAGGGCTGCAGGGGATATGCGGTTGGAAGGCTGTCTGTATTCCAAGCGGTGTACTGGGACGCCCAGGGATGAACTGTTACGAAACACCACTGCGGAGGGGACGACGCATTCCAGAACGTTGATTTCGTCATTGTCCTGGAAAATTTCCCGTACCGACTGCTCGATCATTTGCGCGTCGGTGGTTTGGTCGAGATTGTTGACGACGATCCGCACAGGAGGGATTTTCATGCCCAGGCGCCCATAGGCGCGCAGGCCGTCCAGCATCTGCATGGATCCCCGGCTGAACTCCCGTGCAGCGAGCATATTGGGCGGAAGTGGGGATATGACCAAATCAGAGGCTAGGACCACCATTTCGAGCATTGCCGACCTGGCGCCTTGGGTGTCAATCAGTACCAGGTCGAAATGATCTTTGAAGCCCGGCATCAGGTTGGCGAGTCGCAACCGTCCGTCAGGTGCTTGCAGGATCAGGCTGTTCAGTTGGTTGTTGATGTCGTTGGAAATGACAAGCGACAGGTTTGGTATCGTGGTGCTGGATATGATCTTGGCTGATTCGGTGATATTGAATGCCAGCAGGTCGTAGATGCCTCCTTGAGCTTCATCGACCAATTGGTAATACGAGGAGAGCGAAGGCTGTGCAGGATCTAGGTCGATCATGAGCACGCGCAGGCCTGCATCCGCACAAAAAGCGCCGAGGTTGGCCTCGATGGTAGTTTTGCCTACGCCGCCTTTGGTCGAAACGACCGCAGAGATTTTCATGGTTTGGAGCCTCTAATGTGGGTTCATTAGAGGCTGCGAGGCCACGGAAACAGCTATGTGTAGCGAACACGATCCTGGGCTATGAAGCACTAAAACCAATTGTCTTTTAACCAATTGGTCGTAGGTTCGAATCCCACACGACCCACCATTTTTGAGACCAGTTAACGCTGGAATCGAATCTTAAGATCAGAGGCCAAAAGCGCTGATCGAAGAAGGCGACTGAGAGGTCGCCTTTTTTTTACCGGGGTATAGCGCAGTCCGGTAGCGCGCCTGCTTTGGGAGCAGGATGTCAGGAGTTCGAATCCCCTTACCCCGACCATATTAAAAATCCTCGTATCGAAAGATACGGGGATTTTTTTTGTGCGCGGAATCCTGTCCGCACCACAAAACAAATGTGGGAGCGGGCTTGCTCGCTAAAGCGGTGTGTCAGTCAGTGCATCTGGCACTGAACCACCGCTTTCGCGAGCAAGCCCGCTCCCACACTCACCGAGTCCTATCCCGGAACGTGCTGTCAGTGCAGTTTCAGGCGCGGCTCGGTCCCTCGCCCGATCTTGCTCCCCAGCATCAGCATCGCCGTGCGGAAGAAGCCATACAGCGCCATCTGGTGCATGCGATACAGCGACACATAGAACATCCGCGCCAGCCAGCCTTCCAGCATCACGCTGCCCGTCAGGTTGCCCATCAAGTTACCCACCGCCGAGAAGCGCGACAGCGAGATCAGCGAGCCGTAGTCGGTGTACTTGTACGACGGCAGGTCCTTGCCCTCGATTCGCAGTTTCAGCGACTTGGCCAGCAACGATGCCTGCTGGTGAGCTGCCTGGGCCCGTGGCGGCACATTGCGATCGGTGCCGGGTTGCGGGCAGGCCGCGCAGTCACCAAAGGCGAAGATGTTCTCGTCACGGGTGGTTTGCAGGGTCGGCAGCACTTGCAGTTGGTTGATACGGTTGGTTTCCAGGCCGTCGATGTCCTTGAGGAAGCCTGGCGCACGAATCCCGGCGGCCCAGACCTTGAGACTGGCCGGGATTACCTGGCCGCTGCTGGTGATCAGGGCGTCGGCCGTCACCTCACTCACGGCGGAGTTGGTCAGGACGGTCACCCCGAGTTTCTCCAGGGTTTTATGCACAGGCCCGCCGATCCGCTCCGGCAGGGCAGGCAACACCCGTGGGCCGGCTTCGATCAGGGTGATGTGCATGTTTTCCGGCTTGATCTTGTCCAGGCCATAGGCGGCCAGTTCATGTGCGGCGTTATGCAGTTCGGCGGCCAGCTCGACGCCGGTGGCACCGGCGCCGACGATGGCGACGCTGATCTGCTCTACCACGTCCGTCTGCCCGGCATGGGCGCGCAGATAGTGATTGAGCAATTGCTGGTGGAAACGCTCAGCCTGCTTGCGGGTGTCGAGGAACAGGCAGTGTTGCGCCGCGCCTTCGGTGCCGAAGTCATTGGTGGTGCTGCCGACGGCGATCACCAGGCTGTCGTAGCCCAGCACGCGCGCGGGCACCAGTTCCCGGCCTTCTTCGTCGAGGGTGGCGGCCAGCTGGATTTTTTTCTGCTCGCGATCAAGCCCGCTCATGCGCCCCAGCTGGAACTCGAAGTGGTTCCATTTGGCTTGGGCAACATAATTGAGTTCGTCTTCCGAAGAGTTCAGCGAGCCGGCCGCCACCTCGTGGAGCAAGGGTTTCCAGATGTGGGTGAGGTTGGCATCCACCAGGGTGACGCTGGCGATGCCGCGCTTGCCCAGAGTCTTACCCAGGCGGGTAGCCAACTCCAGGCCGCCGGCGCCGCCGCCGACGATAATAATACGATGGGTCATGGGGATATCTCGCAAGGCTAAAGGAAATCGGTGCAGTTACCCGAGCGAGCGCCAGGCAGCTCATAGCGTCAGGTAACTCAAAAGGCGGCTCAGCAAACCCAGGCCGATCACTGCAACCAGCACCACGGCAAGGAGCAGCCAGGGCCGGAAAGGCCTGCGCTCGACTTGGTTCTGGGACAGTTGCAGGTACTCTTCGACATGCTGTTGGTCGTCGGGGTTCAGGCGGCTGGTCATAAAGGCCTCGTCAGGTAGACGTTGCTGAAGGGCGCCACGTTACAGTCGGGTGATTGGCGGCATTGCCTGAAGCATAGTCGCCAACCCGATCACAGGCTGATGCCCACATCGAACACTATGCTGCGCCCCAGATTGTTGCGCAAGAAGTCCGGTGCGTCCGGGTGCGCGAACAGTACGCGGGCGAAGGTCGGCCCCACGAGGGACAGCGAGCGCCAGCCCTGGCGGAGGTACTCGGTGGGAGGAGGGAAGTGACTGTTGAGGTCCAGTACTTCGCGCTTGAGGCTGGCGAAGGCGATGAGGTCCAGCTCCCCCAGGTCCATCCCGCGCTCTTTATAGTTGTGGGCTTTCTTGCGCAGGGTGGGCGCCAGGCGCAACAGGAATTCGTGGGCGGGAATGCGCCGGGGCTTGGCTTCTCGCCGAACCAGTTGGCTCAGGGAAAACGCGCTGCGCCGCCGCAGCAGTTCGTCACGCCATTCATCGTTCAGGCGCCGGCCTTCATCGAGTACGAAAAACACTTCAAAACTGGCGTCGCGAAACAGCACGTCCGGCGGCTCTTGCCCGGCGGCGTGGAATTCTTCGGCGCGATAGGGCACGTTCAAGCCTTGCAACAGGCGCTGGCAGACCCAACGCTCACGCTCCCATTTGCGGGCATTGGACAGGAAAGCATTGGCTTGTTCGGCCGCTACGGTGAGCAGCCGCAAATAATCTGAGTCATCCATGTCACCAGCTTAGCGTCCAAATGATGACCGCAGGAAGTCCCGCGTCAAAAGGTCGGTGTAGACTGGCCACTCGACAGTTTCCCGTGGCATGAGGAGTATGCAGTGAAGTGTTTTGTGGTGCTGTTCTTGAGTCTTTTGCCCGTGTGGGCCCAAGCCGTCGAAGTGGGTGAGCGCGTTGCACGCTGGACGTTGCTTGATCAGTTCGACCAGGCCTACACCCTGGATGACCAGGCGCAAACCTTGCTCGTAGCGCGCAGCATGGACGCCGCCAAAATCGTCGACGCAGCGTTGCAAGGCCAGCCCAAGGGTTACCTGGAGGCTCGGCATGCGGTGTTTCTCGCCGATATCCAGCGCATGCCCCGGCTGATCGCGAAGATGTTCGCGGTGCCGGCGATGCAGGCCTACAACTATCGCGTCATGCTCGACCGCGATGCCCGTGTTACCCCGCGCTATCCCGCACCTGTGGATAAAGTGCTGTGGCTGCAACTGGATCACGGGACGCTGGTGGCGCAGCACGAATACGACTCCGCCGCTGAACTGCGCCAGGCCCTGGAGCAGGTGCAGCCGTGATCAGCGCAGCGGTGTTGGCGCCGGAAACCCTCAGCATCGGCTGGCTGCTGTATGCGCCGGTGGTGATGTGGGCGCTCCTGCGTTCGCCGTGGGTCGAGCTGTTTGCCGACCGCCGACGCCAGCACTTGCTGTTCGGCACCGTATTCGCACTGTTCATGTTGTGGTTGGTGCGCCGGGATTTCGACACTGGGGTGTCCTACCACTTCATCGGCATGACCGCCGTGACCTTGTTGCTCGATTGGCCCCTGGCGATCGTCGGAGGCTTTGCCGCGCAAATCGGCCTGGTGTTGCTCGGCCGCCAGGACCTGGCCGCCGTGGGGATTAACGGCATGCTGCTGATCCTGTTGCCGGTGCTGGTCACCGAAGGATGTGCGCTGCTGGTGGAGCGGGCGAAGCCACGCAATCCCTTTGTTTATATCTTCTGTTCGGGCTTTTTCGCCGCCGCACTGTCGGCCTTGTTGTGCCTGCTGGCAGGCCTGGGGCTGCTGTGGTTCGATGGCCGTTTTGCGATGCCGGAATGGATCGAGGATTTTGTCGGCTACTTGTGGCTGATCATTTTCCCCGAGGCCTTTATCAACGGCATGGTGATCAGCGCCCTGGTGGTGTTCTGCCCCGAGTGGCTGGAGACATTCAACCGCACTCGCTACCTCTCGGCGCCCTGGAAGGATGACGATCCGCGGCCTTGATCCAGGTCAAATGCCGCACGCGCAAGTGGTCGCATGCTCTGCAAAATTTCCAGGAGCACGGAATCATGAGTGTGTACGAGTGGGCACGGCAGGAGTTACGCAGAAGCCAGGACGCGGCGCAGGAAATCGGCTTTGACCCGGGCTTGACCCTGCGCGCCATGCTCAGTGCGGTGGTGCAGCAGAGCAAGGGCGTGCGCAGTTTTGAAGACCTGGCCGACGAGCTGCAGTACCTTGCAGAGAATCTCGACGACCAGCAGGACTATGGCTTTATGCGGCCTTAGTGTTTGGGCTGAAAGTCTTCGGAGAACAGGTCGTCCTCGGCGTCCGGGCTGACCGGGATCTTGTGTTCCTCGGACGCCCAGGCGCCCAGGTCGATCAGTTTGCAACGGTCCGAACAGAAGGGACGGTTGACGTTTTCTGCTTTCCATTCCACAGGTGCGCCGCAGGTTGGGCATTCGACGTTCAAGGGTTGGCTCATGATCGGCCTCCACGCAAAGTAAGGTAAAAGTGGTGCAGTCGCTCGACCTCGGCGTGCAGCCGGGCCAGGTCCTGGTCATTGACCAGCACGTCATCGGCATGGCGCAGGCGGTCTTCACGGGTGGCCTGGGCCTTGAGAATCGCCTGCACCTGCGCTTCGCTGATGCCATCGCGTTGCAGGGTACGCTGTATCTGCAACGATTGCGGCACGTCGATCACCAGCACCCGCTGGGTCATGGTGTACTGGCCGGACTCGATCAGCAGTGGTGACACCAGGATCGCGTAAGGCGATTGTGCACGCGCCAGGTGGCTGCGAATCTCCTCGGCGATCAGCGGGTGCAGCAACGCCTCCAGCCAGCGGCGCTCGTCGGGCACTTCGAAGATCAGCTTGCGCAACGCGCCGCGGTCCAGTTGCCCGTCAGGCTGCAGCACACCCGCACCGAAATGCCCGGCAATCTGCGCCAGGGCAGGGCGCCCGGGTTCGACTACCCAGCGCGCGGCGTGGTCGGCGTCAATCAAGTCCACGCCAAGCCGGACGAAGTGTTCGGCGGCGGCGCTTTTGCCACTGCCGATGCCGCCAGTGAGGCCAAGAATCCAGGGTGTTGCGACAGAAGTGGTCATCTGAAACCGACAGACTGCAAATAGAAGTCGGTTATTTGACCACCCCAGAGCAATGCAATCCAGCCGGCAATTGCCAGATACGGACCAAAAGGCATTGGAGTGGATGCCTGGGCTTTGCGCAGGCGCAATAGAATCAGGCCTCCCATCACACCCACCAGGGAAGACAGCAACAGCGTCATCGGCAGGATCTGCCAGCCGCCCCAGGCCCCGAGCATGGCCAGCAGCTTGAAATCCCCGTGCCCCATCCCGTCCTTGCCGGTAATCAGCTTGAACACCCAGAACACCGACCACAGGCTCATGTAACCGGCTACCGCGCCCCACAACGCATCGGGCATTGAAACAAAAACGCCAAAGCTGTTGAGGATCAACCCCAGCCAGAGCAACGGTAGCACCAACGCATCCGGCAGCAGTTGGTGGTCTGCATCGATCAGGCTCATCGCCAGCAAGCCCCAACTCAACAACAACACCGCTCCGGCTGCCCAGCCAAAACCGAAATGCCAGGCGACAACCGCCGAGATCAGCCCGCACGCCAGTTCAGTGATGGGATAACGCGCGCCAATAGATTGATGGCAACTTGAGCAACGTCCCTTGAGCAGTACATAACTGAGCAGCGGAATATTCTCCCAGGGGCGAATCGGGTGGTTGCAACGCGGGCAGCAGGAGTTTGGGTGCATCAGGTTATAGGGCGCGGCGACAGGCTCGGCGGGAAGGCCCAGTACTTCATGGGCCTGGGCTCGCCATTCACGTTCCAGCATCTTCGGCAGGCGCCATACCAGCACGTTGATAAAACTGCCGACAATCAAGCCCAGCAGCAACGCGCCTGACACAAACACCCACGGCTGATAAACGAGGATCTCAGTCAGTGGCGTGCTCAAAAGGCTGTACCGAGTTGAAAGATCGGCAGGTACATGGCCAGCACCAATGCCCCGACGATGCCGCCGAGTACCACCATGATCAGCGGCTCCATGAGGCTGGTAAGGTTGTCCACCAGGTTATCGACGTCAGCCTCGTAGTGGCAGGCGACTTTTTCCAGCATGTTATCGAGGGTGCCCGACTCCTCGCCGATAGCCGTCATCTGGATCGCCATGCCTGGAAACAGGCCGCTTATGGCCATGGATTCATTCAGCTGGATTCCGGTTGCAACGTCGTGCCGCATACGATTGATTGCCTGTTTGAACTGCCCGTTACCCGTGGCGCCGGCCACGGAATCCAATGCTTGCACCAATGGAACGCCCGCCGCAAAGGTGGTCGAGAGCGTGCGAGCGTAGCGGGCGACCGCCGACTTTTTCAGCAGTGTGCCTGCCACGGGAGCTTTCAACAAACTGGCATCGAGCCAGTGGCGAAAGCCTGTGGACGAGCGATAGGCTTTGCGCAGTCCTGCGAAACCGGCACCTGCGGCCAGGATCAGCATCCACCAGCTTTGCTGCATGAACTCCGACAGGCTGATGACGCCCAGGGTAAAGCCCGGCAGTCGTGCATCGACGCCGGCAAACAACCCCTGAAACTGCGGCACCACATGAATCAGCAGGATTGCGCTGACAGCGGTGGCGACTGCCAGTACCGTCACGGGATAGGTCATGGCCTTCTTGATTCTGGCTTTCAGCTGTTCGCTTTTTTCCAGGTGAATGGCCACCCTTTCCAGCAGCGCTTCGAGTGCGCCCGCCTGTTCACCCGCCGCAACCAGGTTGCAGTACAGATCATCGAAGTAGCGTGGGTATTTCTGCAAGGCGACAGCCAGGCTGCTGCCGGAGGCGATCTCCTGCTTCAAGCCTTGTACCAGCGCCCCCATATGCCGGTTGTCGAAGCCCTCGGCGATGATATCCAGCGCCTGTAAAAGTGCGATACCAGCCTTCAGCAGCGTCGCCAATTGGCGGGTGAAGAGGGCGATCTCTGCCGGTTTGACCGGCAGGGCGAGGCTCGGCCAACCGGCGAATTTCTTGCGTACGCGCCCAGGGTTGATACCTTGCTGGCGCAGCAGTGCCTTGATCAGGGCGGGATTGTGACCACGGGTTTCTCCGGATACCTTGCGCCCTTTGCGGTTGACGCCTTCCCAGGCATAGATCGCTGAAACATCATTCATTTCACGGTTCCGCACACAGACAGTGGAAGATTTATAGCTTAGTCAGGTGACGGATTCGGGCAGGCTCGCCGTGAGCGAAAAAATGTCAGTTTGTGCGTCTTGTTCAGCATTGGTTGCGCGGGGGTGAGTACACTGGCGCGGTTGCCGAGACGGGGTGCAGGATGCGCCTCGCGAAAGGTTTTATTCTGGAGAGTGAATGTGATGCGTCAGAAAGGTTTTACCTTGATCGAATTGTTGATCGTCGTGGCAATCATCGGCATTTTGGCCACCATCGGCCTGCCCATGTACACCAAGCACCAGGCCAAGGCCAAGTTCACCGCAGGGCTGGCCGAAGTCTCCGCGTTGAAGGCGGGCTTTGAAGACACGCTGAACCAGGGGACGCCACCGACCCTGGCGTTGATTGGCGGGACCAGCCCAACGGCCAACTGCAGGATTGACGTGACCGGCGACATCGCCACCGGTGCTGGCACGATTGCCTGTGAAATCCTCGATGCACCCGCGCCGGTCCTGGGCAAGATCATCACCTTGACCCGTAGCGCCACAACCGGCTGGAAGTGCACCACCACGGCAGAAGACCAATACGCCGCTAAAGGTTGTGCTTCCGGCGGCGCGTGATCATCAGGTCGTCTACTGTTTACGCAGCAAGGAAGAGCGTGTGTGTAAACCGCTCTACGCCCATCACAAGGAAGTAGAGGTTGCCGATGACGTCGTCTGTCCAGCAGCGGGGGAACATATTCCTCGTCGTGGTTATGTGTCTGCTGATGCTGGCGATCTGCGCGCCTTTCAGTAGTCATGACTGGCAACGTGCGGTGCAGATATGGGTGGCGCTGTGTGCGGTGGTGTATGGGCTGTGCTTGCCGCAGGCAGAGCGATGCGTAGACAGGTCGACAGCGCTCGGGGTGTCGCTGATCGGGGGCGCGGGGCTGGTTTCGGCCCTGTTGGCCCACCAGCCACTCTGGGCGTTGACCGAGCTGGCGCTGCTCATCAGTTGTTGCGCCACTGCTGTGGCTTTCAGCCGGGCCAGGCGCAATGGGGATGAGTCCCTGGATCGTGTATTGGTCCTGTTCGTATTGCTGCTGTGCATGGTTAAAAGTATTCAATATCTGCACGCCGGGGTACTCGCCTTCACCAGCGGCGAAGCAATCGTGAATACCGATTTGCTGTTGTCCGGGTTCTCCAATAAACGTTTCTACGGTCAGTTCCAGACCTTCACCCTGCCGCTGCTGGCGCTTCCCTTGCTGGTTTCAAACGTCGCTCGTCCAGCGCGGGGCGCAGTGTTCGCCCTGCTGTGTGTCTGGTGGCTGATCGCGATCGGTGGCGGTACCCGCGGCACCTGGCTCGGTATGGGCGCTGCCGGCTGCGTGCTGATGTTCCTGGGGCCGCAGGGGCGCCGTTGGCTGGGCTGGCAGTTGGCGGCACTGGCCTGTGGGTTAGTGTTGTATTGGTTGGTCTTCACGGTGCTGGCAGGGTACTTGGGGATTGTAATTTCCAATGGTGCCGTAGACCGACTGACCACCAGCCTCTCGGGGCGTGGGCCGATATGGTGGCAGGCCTGGAGCATGATTATCGAGCGGCCCTGGCTGGGTTTCGGGCCGATGCATTTTGCCGACATCGCCAATGACATTGCCGCTCACCCTCACCAGGCGATTCTGCAGTGGGCCAGCGAATGGGGCGTACCGTCGACGCTGTGCGTGATCGCGTTGGTTGCGTGGGCGGGTTGGTCAACCTTGGGCGTGTTGCGTGAGCGTGCGTTGTCATTGGCGCCCGTGGACCTGCTGCGCCTGTGCCTGTTTGCCTCGCTGATCGGTGCACTGGCCCAGGCACAGGTGGATGGGGTGATCGTGATGCCGGTGTCGCAACTCTGGCTGGCGCTGGTGGTTGGCTGGCTGATGGGATTGCATGTGTGGCGCGTTCCATCGGTCGCCCCGGTGCCGGCGTTGTACAGGGTGTGGATGGCCGCGAGCGTCGTGGCCGTGGGCTTGCTGGTGTTCGTCGCGATTCGTGACGTGCCCCGACTCACGGAGCGCAGCGAGCGCTACATGGGCCTGGGCAACGGTCACCTGCAGCCACGCTTTTGGGTGCAAGGTGTGATTGCCCTCGAAATGCAGTGAGTTGCCGGACGTCCAAGGCAGTGCTAGCTTTAGCCCACCGCCCGTGTAGCTCAGCCGGTAGAGCAGCGCACTCGTAACGCGAAGGTCGCAGGTTCGATTCCTGTCTCGGGCACAAAGGCAACACAGTTTTCAGATGATCCCAGAATGGTTCTGAAGGCCAGACGAACCGGTATTCATGCCTGTTCTTTTGTATCTGCGCGACCTTGATGACCCAGATGCATCCCCATTCCTCGATCTAAGAGAACGACATGACCACACAAGAAATGACCCAGGAAGCGCGGCACGAAGCAGCCCTCAAAAAGTACGTCGCGGAATCGCCGGAACTGCTGGATGAGATCAAGGACCTGAGCGCCGATGATCAAAGGGACCAGATCCAATGGGCGTTTGAGGATGAGGCCGAGGCCCAGGGCCTGCAGCCATGGGAACTGACCCTGAAGTACACCTCCACCCCCGAAGCGTTCGAGGCGGCGCGCCTGGCTTTGCACAAGGAAGCGGCCGAGGTGTTGGGTGTCGACTGGAACGAGTATTGCGGGATGAACAATCTCGCGATCTGACACAAGTTTAATGTGGCGAGGGGGCTTGCTCCCGCTGGGTTGCCAAGCGACCCCAAAAACCTTTGGAGCGCTGCGCACTCCAGCGGGAGCAAGCTCCCTCGCCACAAAAGCATGCGCTTACATTCAAGGGCGTTTCAGAGACTAAGCCGCATCGACAAATCCACCGCCTTCACATCCTTGGTCATCGCCCCGATGGAGATGTAGTCCACGCCGGTTTCAGCGATGGGCAGCAGGGTGCTTTCGTTGATCCCGCCACTGGCCTCCAGCTTGGCTTTGCCGTTGTTCAGGCGCACTGCTTCGCGCATGTCATCCAGGCTCAGCTCATCCAGCATGATGATATCGGCGCCCGCCGCCAGTGCCTCACGCAGTTCCTCCAGGCTTTCCACTTCGATTTCCACCGGCTTGCCCGGGGCGATCTTGTGGGCGGCGCTGATGGCCTGGGCAATGCCGCCGCAGGCTGCGATATGGTTTTCCTTGATCAGGAACGCGTCATACAGGCCGATGCGGTGGTTGTGGCAACCACCGCAGGTCACTGCATATTTTTGCGCCAGGCGCAGGCCGGGCAGGGTCTTGCGGGTATCCAGCAGCTTGACCTGGGTGGACGCGACAAAGTCCGCCAGGTATTGGGCGCGGGTGGCAACGCCTGACAACAGTTGCAGGAAATTCAGCGCGCAACGCTCGCCACTGAGCAGCGAGCGGGCCGGGCCTTCGAGGTGAAACAGCGCCTGGTTGGGGCTGACACGTTCGCCGTCGCGCACCTGCCAATGCACCGCGACGCGTGGGTCCAATTGGCGAAACACCGCTTCCACCCAGGCCGTGCCGCTGATGACGGCGGCGTCGCGCGTGATGATCGTGGCCTTGGCCAGGCGTTCGGCGGGGATCAGTTGTGCGGTGATATCCCCGCTGCCGATGTCTTCCAGCAGTGCGCGACGCACGTTGGCTTCGATTTCGGCGGTCAGGTCGGCTAGACGAAGATTGGGCATAACAGGCTCCACAAACAAAGTGCCTGGATTATAGGGGCAGGGCGGGCCTGAACCCAAGGCAACTGGCACCACGGGTGCGGTGCGCGATGTTCATTTACACGGCGATCACATAGTTCGCTGGCGCAACAACCCTCATTTGCAAGATAATCTCGCGCCTTGCAATTGGCGTCATAGCTTTGACGTCACGGTGATAGCCCGATTTTCGCAGTGCCCCGGCGTGCTTCGCGCCGTTGCTGCACCGATCTTTCACACAATCGAATACCGCCGTTTCAGGAGGCCAGGATGCACAATGACGGGAAGGTGGTGCCGATCAATAAGGCACGGGCGACGCCATCGCCGCTCGCCCGCCTGCCGGTGGTGTTGCTCCAGGTCCGTGACAAGGCGGCGCAGCAACTCAGGCAGGGACTGCAGGAGCTGTTTGATAACGCCGACGACACCCTGTTCGAAATGGCCGACAAGACCCGCAGTAACGTCGACCACGGTATTTTCTTTGAAGCCATGCGCGACCTGCGCCTCAAACGCAAGAATTTCGAGCGTGGCTTCATGGAGCAACTCTACGAAGCGTTTGCCAATCTTGGCAACGTGGAGCGCGGTGAGCTGCAACTGATTCCGGTGGTGTCCTACACCGCGGCGCCCGGGGGCTCGGGCGATGAACTGGAAAAAGCCGTCGCGCTCGAGGCCATGCTGGGCAAGGTGCTGCGCCGTGACGGGCTCGCCCTTGGGCAATTGACAGCCCGGCTGAATGCCTTGCTCGACAAACGTCTGGATGATCGGGACAACCCCCTGGGCCCGGCAATGCTGTGCGCGTTTTTTCTGCAAGCAGGACGCAGCCTTGGCGTGGAAATCCGGGTCAAGCTGATCATTCTCAAGCTGTTTGAGAAATACGTGCTCAGTGACGCTGATCTGTTGTACGGCGAAGCCAATCAGTTGCTGATCGCCACCGGCGTATTGCCCGAACTCAAGGCCGTGCCATCGCGGCGCGCCGTCGCCACGGCCGAGTTGCCTGAAGACACCCCGCCGATTGCCGGCCACCCGGCAGACGACAGCGGCCAGGAAGTTTTCGCGGCGTTGCAGGAATTGCTGTCGGCAGTGCGCGGCAGCGTGGCACCCACGCTGGAAGCCAGCGCCGAGACCCAGCCCATCTCCACCCGTGACTTGCTGCGCCTGCTCTCCCATTTGCAGCAATATGTGCCTGAGCCTGAGGTCGAGGACGATTTCGACCTGCGCAACCAGCTTGAACAATTGCTGACCCGGGTCAGCGTCAAGAGCGGCAAGTCGCGGGTGGTGGAGGATGCGGACGAGGATGTGATCAACCTGATCGCCATGCTGTTCGAGTTCATCCTCAATGACGGTACGGTGCCCGAGTCCCTCAAGGCGCTGATCGCCCGCCTGCAGATCCCGATGCTGAAAGTGGCGGTGCTGGACAAGAGTTTTTTCAGCCGCACCAATCACCCGGCGCGACGCTTGCTCAATGAAATCGCTTCGGCGGCCATGGGCTGGAGCCAGCGCGACGATTATCAGCGCGACAGCCTGTACCTGCACATCGAGCAGGTGGTGCAGCGGTTGTTGAATGATTTTGTGGATGATCCGGCAATCTTTTCCCAGTTACTGACCGAGTTCACCGCGTTTACCCATGACGAGCGACGCCGCAGCGAATTGCTGGAGCAACGTACCCGCGATGCAGAAGAAGGGCGCGCCCGTACCGAAATCGCTCGTCAGCGTGTAGCCGAAGCCCTCAATCTGCGGTTGCTGGGCAAAGTACTGCCCGAGGTCGTGGTGCAGTTCCTGCAACAGGCCTGGAGCCAGGTGCTGTTGCTGGCGTGCCTGAAGCATGGCGAGCACTCGCCACAATGGCTGGCCGGGTTGCGCACCATGGACGAGTTGATCTGGAGTGTCGGCCTCAGCGAAGACACCGAAGCCGGCCGGCACCTGCTGGAGCAGTTGCCAGGCTTGCTGAAAGCCTTGCGCGATGGGTTGAGCGGCGCGGCATTCGATCCCTTCATTACCCGGGAATTTTTCACCCGCTTGCAAACCCTGCATGTCCAATCGTTCCGGGGCAGTGCCGAGGAACAACCGTCGCTGTCGCAAGTCGAGGTGCGCGAGGCATTCGTCCTCAGTCCCGCGGCACCGGCCATCGAGGCGAGCCTGCCGGAAGATGATCCCGACCTGCTCAAGGTTCGCCAACTGCGGATCGGTTGCTGGGTGGAATTTCAGGAAGACGCCGAAAACACCCTGCGTTGCAAGCTGACGGCGATTATTGCGCCGGGCAATACCTGTATTTTCGTCAATCGAACCGGCCTCAAGGTATTGGAAAAAAATCCGCTTGAACTGGCCCTGGAGTTCAAGCGCGGCGCGGTGCGAACCCTGGATGATGCGCTGTTGTTCGACCGCGCCCTGGCTTCGGTGATTGGCAACCTGCGCCAACTTCATCGCGCCAAGTGATCGCAACCAGACAGCGGAACGCGGCATACTGAGTCACCCCAGCCTCGTTCAAGGAACCAGTATGCAGTTGGACCCCGCCAGCGGTTGGTGCCAGGGCATTCGCCATTGCCCCTCGCCCAACTTCAACGAGCGCCCCGGTGGCGAGATTTCCCTGTTGGTGGTGCACAACATCAGCCTGCCACCGGCGCAATTCGCCACCGGCAAGGTGCACGAGTTTTTCCAGAATCGCCTGGATGTCACGGAACATCCCTACTTTGAAGGTATTGCCGACCTACGGGTTTCTGCGCATTTTCTGATTGAGCGTGATGGCGCGGTGACGCAGTTTGTCTCGTGCCGGGACCGGGCCTGGCATGCCGGGGTATCGAGCTTCGAGGGGCGTGAGACGTGTAACGACTTTTCCCTGGGGATCGAGTTGGAGGGCACTGATGACCTGCCCTTCACCGATGCCCAGTATCAATCCCTGATCGCCCTGACGCGCCAGTTACTGGCGGCGTACACGGGCATTACCCGCCAGCGCATTTGTGGCCATAGCGATATCGCCCCGGGACGCAAGACCGACCCCGGACCCGAATTTGATTGGGCGCGCTTTCGCAGCGCCTTGCAGGATGGAGGACACGCACAATGAGTTTTCTGGTGTTGGTGCTGGCGGTATGGATCGAGAAGTTCTCGGCCCTGCGTCATCGTATACAACGTGATGGCGGTTGGTTGCGGGAACTGGCCAAGCTGGAGTCGAGCGCCAGCCTGGGCAAGCAGCCGTGGCTGATCCTCACATTGCTGGTGCTGCTGCCGGTGGCCTTGCTTGCGTTGTTGTTGCTGGTGCTGGAGCCAGTGGCCTATGGCCTGTTGGCGCTGCCGGTGCACCTGCTGGTGGTGATCTACAGCCTGGGCCGTGGCGATCTCCTGGCCGGATTGGGCCCGTTCCGTGATGCCTGGCGCCGGGGTGACCTGCAAGCGGCCGAACATGTGGCCGAACGTGACTTGAGCATCAGCGCCGACAGCGGTGAGCAGTTGCTGGAGCGGGTCCAGGGCCATCTGTTGTGGCAGGCCTACCAAAGCTTCTTCGCGGTGATTTTCTGGTACTTCCTCCTCGGGCCGGTGGCCGCCCTGGCCTACCGTCTGCTGGCGCTGGCGACCGAGACCAGCAAGAACCCACTGGTGGCCGAGCGTGCCGGGCAATTGCGCCATGCCTTCGACTGGTTGCCGGTACGTTTGCTGGCGGCGAGTTTCGCCCTGGTCGGCAACTTTGTGGCGGTCGGCCGGGTGATGCTGCATGAGCTGCTGAGCTGGGACATCAGTGCTGCGCAACTGGTGGAGAAGGTGGGCCTGGTGGCCGCGGAGATCCCGCCACCGGTGGTAGGCGCCGAGGGCATCAACAGCCTTGATCGTATCTGGGAGTTGCTGCTGCGTGCCGCCGTGCTGTGGTACGCCGGCTTTGCCATCTGGACCGTGCTGCCCTGATTTGCCCCCCCTGTAGGAGCGGGCAAGCTCGCTCCTACCTCGTTAACCTTAAGTTACAAACCTCCTTTTCGAATTGAGCTATACAGACAGAGCGCCAAATAGTGGCTATCTGCCGCCGCCCTGCGCCCTCAATAAAAATAAAAGAAAAGGGAGTTCACCTGTGAAGAGCTTGCTCTATCCCGCCGTCGCGTTCATGAACCGCCTGACCTTCGGCATGAAGTTCAGCCTTATCAGCGTGCTGTTCCTGTTGCCGATGCTGGCCACCAACTACTACCTGGTGCGCGATTCCTGGCGAGAATTCCAGGGCACTCGCATCGAGCTGCAAAGCCTCGACCTGCTGGGCAGCAGCCTGGCCCTGCGCCGCGACCTGGAAACCCTGAACAACCAGGTACAGATCAACGCAACCCTCGGCCAATCAGGCAAGGCCGGTGATATCGAAAACAAAATCACCGCCCTCGAAGACAGCCTGCTGCAGCGCCTGCAAAGCTTCCACGCCCTGTCCGCCGACCCAGAACAGGCCGCCGCCTTCGAAGCCAAGCGCGATGAAATGATCGCCGCCTTCAAGGCCCAGCAACAGGAAACTTCACTGCTCAGCAAAAGCGCGCTGATCGGCAAACTCCTCAACAAGGCGCAGATGCTCAGCCAGATCATCGCCAGCCAGTCGGGTTTGAGCCGTGACCCCCAGGGCGACCTGCGCCAACTCAGTGAACTGATCACCAGCGTCACCCCGCAAGTCACCCAGACCCTGGGGGAAGGCCGGGCCATGGGGGCTTATTCGTTGGGCCAGGGTTTTCTCAATTCGTCGTCCAGCACTCGTTTTGACGAGTTGCTGCAGCAACTGGAAAAGCTCCAGGCGGAATACGGCCTGAAACTGCAGGATGCCCTCGGCTCCAGCAAGCCAGCCCACGCAGCATTGGCGAGCCTGGCGGACGCGAGCAAGGCCAGCCTCAAGCAAGGCAGTGAGTTGTTCGAAGAGCAGGTCGTGGTGGCCGAAACCCTCGACGCCCCATGGCAAGGCTTCTACGACGACGTCAGCACGTTGATGGCCAAGACCTATCAGCTCGACGAAGCCACCCTGACCTTTCTCGAGCAGCAACTGGAGCAACGCCTGTCAGAAAACCGCACGCACATGATCGGATTGGTGGCGGCACTGGCGTCGGTGTTTTTGCTGATCTTCTATTTGTATGCCGGTTTCTACGCCTCCACCCGCACCACCTTGCGCCGCCTGGGGGCGACGATGGACAAGGTGGCGGCCGGTGACATGACCGTCACCTTCATCGCCCACAGCCGCGACGAACTGGGGGATTTGGGCCAGGTGTTCAACGCCACCGTGGCCAAAATCCATGACCTGATCGAGCGGGTAGGGCACACCGTCAACCAGGTCGAACACCAGGCCGGACAAGTGGAGTCAGTCTCGGCCAGCAGCAACCAGGCCGTGTCCGGCCAACGCAGCCAGATCGAGCAAGTGGCGACCGCCATGAACCAGATGTCCTCCACTGCCCAGGAAGTGGCGCGCAGTGCAGCGGCGGCGGTCAGCAGCGCCCACAGCGTCAACGATGAAACCGTCAGCGGACGCGGCCTGGTGCAGTCCCAGCAAGGCAGTATCGCGGCGTTGGCTTCGGAGATCGATCAATCGGTACGGGTCATCAACCAGTTGGCCATCGACAGCCAATCCATCAGTCGCGTGCTGGAAGTGATCAAGAGCATTGCCGAACAGACCAATCTGCTGGCGTTGAATGCCGCCATCGAGGCCGCGCGCGCGGGTGAGCAAGGACGCGGTTTCGCCGTGGTGGCCGATGAAGTGCGCACTTTGGCCCGGCGCACCCAGCACTCCACCGAAGAGATCGAGCAGATGATTGCCAAGCTCCACAGCGGTGTCGGCGCTGCGGTGAAGGCCATGGGCACCAGCCACGAGATGGCCAATGGCACGGTGGGGCAGTCGGAAAAAGTCCAGCAGGCCCTCGAAAACATCCTCGGCGCGGTAGGCATGATCGTCGACCAGAACCAGCAGATTGCCGCCGCCGTCGAACAGCAGACTGCCGTGGCCCATGACATCGATCAGAACATCGTCGAGATCAATCGCGCCGGTGAACATGCAGCGCAGGGCGCGCACCAGACTGAAGAGGCCAGCCGGCAGTTGTCCTTGCAAGTGATCGAGCTGAAGCAGTTGATCGGGGCCTTTCGAGTGTGAGGCATGGCCAGGCATGCATCGGGGATGGGCGCCTACCAGTTGAACAGCTCGCAGGCATTGCGGGTGCTCGCCTCGGCCAGCGCTGAGGAGCTGATGCCCATGCGCTCCGCCAGGGCGGCACAGATGTCTGGCAGGTGTTCGGGGCTGTTGCGCTGGCCGGGGTACATCACTGGGGCCATGTCCGGTGAGTCGGTTTCCAGTACCACGCTTTCCAGCGGCAGCCGGGCGATCACCTTGTGCATGCGCAGGGCTTGCGGCCACGTGGCCGCGCCGCCCAGGCCCAGTTTGAAGCCGAGCTTGATGTACTCGCGGGCCTCTTCCTGGCTGCCGGCAAACGCGTGGATGATTCCGCCCCGTGGTAGCCGAATGCGCTTGAGGGTGGCGATCACGGCAGCGTGGCTGCGGCGCACATGCAGCAGCGCCGGCAGTTGGAAATCCACCGCCAGCTTCAGTTGCGCTTCAAACAGGCTTTGCTGGCGTTCGCGGTCCAGCTTTTCGAGGAAATAATCCAGGCCGATTTCGCCCACCGCGCACAGTTGCCGGTGGCCGTTCAGGCGGGTCAGCCAGTCGCCCAGTTCCGTCAGGTCGGCGGGGCGATGGTCGTCGAGATACACCGGGTGCAGGCCGAAGGCGGCGAATAAATCCGCGTCGGTTTGCACCAGGTCCCACAACCGTTGCCAATTCTGCTGATAGACCCCGAGCACCACCATCCTGCGCACGCCCAGGCGGCGACTGCGGCTCAGGACTTCGCGGCGGTCCGTATCGAAGTCCGGAAAATCCAGATGGGTGTGGCTGTCGATCAGCTCCACACCGCTTACTCCGAGTGAATCCGCTGCTTGAACGTACGGCCGATGGCATGCACGCCGGGTTCGTAGTGCTGTTCTTCAATGGCCGCCAGCGCCAGGCGCAGCGCGGTGTCGGCAATCAACTGATGCTGCTGGGCCATGGCATTCACCGGCAGCGGCAGGAAATCCAGCAGTTGGGTGTCGCCAAACGTCCCCAGTCGCAGTGGCCGGGATTTGAGCGGGAAGTCATGCAGCGCGTCAAACACCCCTTGCAGCAAGACGTAGGACGTAGTCACCAGTGCGTCAGGCAAATGCCCCAGGCTTTGCAGCAACTGCTCCATCAGCTGTCGGCCACAGTCGCGGCTGAACGACTCGCCTTGTTCGATCAGCACTTCGCCGCTGAAGTCTTTCAGCGCTTGCTTGAAACCGGCGGTACGTTCCTGGCTGATGCTCAGCTCTGGCCGCGCGCCGATCAACACGATCTGCTTGGGCAGCGGGTGCAGCAGGCTGCTGGTCAATTGCTGGCAGGCCTGGCGATCATCGCTGACCACCGAGCAAAACTGCGTAGACTCCATCACCCGGTCGATGGCGATCACCGGCAAACCCTTGGCTTGCAGTTCGCGGTAGCTGTCGTCGGTGGCCGGCAGGCAGCTGGCGACAAACAGCGCATCGCAACGGCGGGCGCGGAACAATTGCAGCAGTTGCCGCTCACTGTCGGCGTCGTCGTCGGAGCTGGCGATCAGCAATTGATAGCCGCGGGCACGGGCGCCTTGTTCGAGCAGCTTGGCGATGCGTGCGTAACTGGGGTTTTCCAGGTCCGGCAGGATAAAACCCAGGGTACGGGTGTGCCGGCTGCGCAGCCCGGCGGCCTGGGGGTTGGGCGTAAAGCCATGTTCTTCAACCACGGCGCGCACCCGTTCGACGGTTGCGGTGCTGATCCGTTGCTGTTCGGCCTTGCCATTGATGACGTAGCTGGCGGTGGTCACAGACACACCGGCAATGCGCGCGATATCACTGAGTTTCAAACCGGGATTTCCTTGTTTTTTAGAGCTTGCCCCGACATTTTGTCCAATCGTAACCGATTACTGCAGGCGACCATTGTCGCAACTCAACAGCCGAGTGGCTCTTCAATCATGGGAAATTAACGCGTAATCTGCCATAAATTCTAGATTAAACGTTTCAGCAAGCGTATTTTTACGATTATCGCGACGAGTGTGGTCCTGCCAACTGACCACTCAGTCAATTTTATTCGAACGCTTTTGCACTGATTTATTCAAAATAATACCTAGTGCGCCCGCCGCACTAACTAGGAGAACGGCATGCTTGAGCTCACCCACGAGCAGATATCCATGGGCCAGACGGCTGTGGATAAGTCTGCTGCCTTGCAACTGCTCGCTGAAAAACTGGTGGCCGATGGCCTGGTCGCCGAGGGTTACCTCAGTGGCTTGCAAGCGCGTGAAGCCCAAGGTTCGACCTTTCTCGGCCAGGGTATCGCCATCCCCCACGGCACCCCCGAAACCCGCGACCAAGTGTTCGCCACCGGCGTGCGCCTGCTGCAATTTCCCGACGGCGTGGATTGGGGCGATGGCCAGATCGTCTACCTGGCGATCGGCATTGCCGCCAAATCCGACGAACACCTGCGCCTGCTGCAACTGCTGACCCGTGCCCTTGGCGAGACCGACCTGGGCCAGGCCCTGCGCCGCGCCAGTTCTGCCGAGGCCTTGCTGAAACTGCTGCAAGGTGCGCCGCAGGAGCTGGCGCTGGACGCACAGATGATTGGCCTGGGCGTGTCGGCTGATGATTTCGAAGAACTGGTGTGGAGAGGCGCACGCCTGCTGCGCCAGGCCGATTGCGTGAGCAATGGCTTTGCCGCCGTGCTGCAACAAGTCGACGCGCTGCCCCTGGGCGATGGCCTGTGGTGGCTGCACAGCGAGCAGACGGTGAAGCGTCCCGGCCTGGCCTTCGTCACCCCGGACAAACCCATGCGTTACCTGGGCCAGCCCTTGAGCGGCCTGTTCTGCCTGGCCAGCCTCGGCGAGGCCCACCAGACCTTGCTCGAACGCCTGTGTGCCTTGCTGATCGAAGGCCGTGGCCAGGAACTCGGCCGCGCCACCAGTAGCCGCGCCGTATTGGAAGTGCTCGGCGGTGAACTGCCAGCCGACTGGCCAAGCGTGCGCATTGCCCTGGCCAACGCCCACGGGCTGCATGCGCGCCCGGCGAAGATCCTCGCGCAATTGGCGAAAAGTTTTGCCGGTGAAATCCGTGTGCGCATCGTCGATGGAGACGTCGGCGCGGTATCGGTAAAAAGCCTGAGCAAGTTGCTCAGCCTCGGTGCGCGTCGCGGCCAGGTATTGGAGTTTGTCGCTGAGCCAACCATTGCCGGTGACGCCTTGCCCGCCTTGCTGGCGGCAGTGGAAGACGGCCTCGGCGAAGAAGTCGAGCCGTTGCCGGCAGTCAGCGCCCAACAAGCCGTGGTCGAGATCGAAACGGTCATCAGCGCGCCAGTGTCCGGCAGCCTGATCCAGGCCATTGCCGCCGCCCCCGGCATTGCGATTGGCCCGGCGCATATCCAGGTGCTGCAACCTTTCGAATACCCGCTGCGCGGCGAGTCGCCGGTGATCGAGCGCCAACGCCTGCACGCGGCATTGACCGACGTGCGCCGGGACATCCAGGGCCTGATCGAGCGCAGCAAATCCAAGGCCATCCGCGAGATCTTCATCACCCACCAGGAGATGCTCGACGACCCAGAACTGACCGACGAAGTCGAGACGCGCCTCAAGCAGGGCGAAAGCGCCGAGGCCGCGTGGATGAGCGTGATCGAAGCCGCCGCCAAACAGCAGGAATCGTTGCAGGACGCCTTGCTCGCCGAGCGCGCTGCCGATCTGCGTGACATTGGCCGCCGCGTGCTGGCACAACTGTGCGGCGTCGAAACCGCCCAGGAGCCGGACGAACCCTACATCCTGGTGATGGACGAAGTGGGTCCCTCGGACGTGGCGCGCCTGGACCCGGTGCGTGTTGCCGGCATCCTCACTGCCCGTGGCGGCGCCACCGCCCACAGCGCCATCGTCACCCGTGCTTTGGGCATTCCCGCGCTGGTGGGTGCAGGCCCTGCTGTATTGCTGTTGGCTTCGGGCACGCCGTTGTTGCTGGATGGCCAGCGCGGTCGCCTGCATGTGGACGCCGACGCCGCCACCTTGCAGCGCGCCACCGTCGAACGCGACACCCGCGAACAACGTCTGCAAGCCGCCGCCGCCCAACGCCATGAACCGGCCCTGACCCGCGATGGCCATGCCGTCGAAGTGTTCGCCAATATCGGCGAAAGCGCCGGGGTTGCCGGCGCGGTGGAGCAGGGCGCCGAAGGCATCGGCCTGCTGCGCACCGAACTGATTTTCATGGCCCACAAACAAGCGCCCGACGAAGCCACCCAGGAAGCCGAATACCGCCGCGTGCTCGACGGCCTCGGCGGTCGGCCGCTGGTGGTGCGCACCCTTGATGTGGGCGGTGACAAACCGCTGCCTTACTGGCCGATCGCCAAGGAAGAAAACCCCTTCCTCGGCGTGCGCGGCATCCGCCTGACCCTGCAACGCCCGCAGATCATGGAAGCGCAATTGCGCGCGCTGTTGCGTTCGGCAGACAACCGTCCACTGCGCATCATGTTCCCCATGGTTGGCAGTGTTGACGAGTGGCGCCAGGCCCGGGCCATGACCGAGCGCCTGCGCCTGGAAATCCCGGTGGCCGACCTGCAACTGGGGATCATGATCGAAGTGCCGTCGGCCGCGTTGCTGGCGCCGGTACTGGCCAAGGAAGTGGACTTCTTCAGCGTCGGCACCAACGACCTGACCCAATACACCTTGGCCATCGACCGTGGCCATCCGACGCTGTCGGCCCAGGCTGACGGCCTGCATCCGGCGGTGTTGCAACTGATCGACATCACCGTGCGCGCCGCCCATGCCCATGGCAAATGGGTCGGCGTGTGCGGCGAGCTGGCAGCCGACCCTTTGGCAGTTCCGGTGCTGATCGGCCTGGGAGTGGATGAGCTGAGTGTGTCTGCGCGCAGCATTCCCGAGGTCAAGGCACGGGTGCGTGAATTCAGTCTGAGCGAGGCCCAGGGCCTGGCACAAAAAGCCCTGGCGGTGGGTTCTCCCGCCGAAGTGCGTGCGCTTGTGGAGGCCGTGTAAATGGCAAGGATTTTAAGCCTGACGCTGAACCCGGCGTTGGACCTGACGGTGCGCCTGGCGCGCCTGGAACCGGGCGAGGTCAATCGCAGCGAAGCGATGATCACCCACGCTGCCGGCAAGGGCGTGAACGTGGCCCAGGTGCTGGCGGACCTTGGTCATCAGGTGACCGTGGGCGGCTTTCTTGGTGAGGACAATCCCCAGGCATTCGAGATGCTGATTGCCCGTCGCGGTTTTACCGATGCCTTTATTCGCGTGCCGGGCGAAACCCGCAGCAATATCAAGATCGCCGAGCAGGACGGGCGGGTCACGGATGTCAATGCGCCGGGCCCGTTGGTCAGCGAGCAGGCGCAACACGCACTGCTTGAGCAACTGGCGCGGATTGCTCCCGGCTACGACGCCGTCGTCGTGGCCGGCAGCCTTCCACGCGGCATCACCCCTCAGTGGTTCCAGGGCCTGCTGCAGCAACTGAAAAACCTCGGCTTGAAAGTCGCCCTGGACACCAGCGGCGAAGCGCTGCGCGCCGGATTGAACGCCGGCCCGTGGTTGGTCAAACCCAATACCGAAGAACTGGCCGATGCCCTTGGTCATTCCACAGATGCCATCCGCCAACTGCATCGGCAAGGTGTTGAGCATGTGGTGGTCTCCGACGGTGCCGCGGGTGTGAGCTGGTACAGCCCGGAAACGGCGCTGCACGCTACCCCGCCCAAGGTAACCGTGGCCAGTACCGTAGGTGCCGGCGACTCGCTGCTGGCCGGGATGCTTCACGGTTTGCTCAGTGGCGACACGCCGGAGCAGACCCTGGGCCGCGCCACCGCCATTGCCGCGATGGCGGTCACGCAGATCGGCTTTGGCATCACCGACGAAGCGCAGCTTGAGACTTTGCAGAGCGGCGTCCACGTGCGCCCGCTGACAGAACAATAAGAGGGTTGGTCATGAAGTTAGCCATTGTTACTGCCTGCCCGAACGGCATGGTCACCAGTGTGCTGTGCGCCCGCTTGCTGGATGCCGCCGCGCAACGCCAGGGCTGGAGCACCAGCGTCGAAGTGGTCGACGTGCAGCATCCGGAACGCCAATTGTCGGCGGCCACCATTGAAGCCGCCGAGTGGGTATTGCTGGTCAGCAGCACGCCGGTGGACATGCAGCGTTTTGTCGGCAAACGCGTATTCCGCAGCACGCCGGCCCAGGCGTTGCAGGATGTGGACGCGGTGTTGCGTCGCGGAGCCGAGGAGGCCCAGGTGCAGGTAGCTGACGCGGCACCGGCGAAAAGCACGCCGCGTATCGTCGCGATCACCGCGTGCCCGACCGGCGTCGCCCACACCTTCATGGCTGCCGAAGCGTTGCAGCAAACCGCCAAGCGCCTCGGGTATGACTTGCAGGTGGAAACCCAGGGCTCCGTGGGCGCCCGCACGCCGCTGAGTCCCGAGGCGATTCGTGACGCCGACGTTGTGCTGCTCGCCGCCGACATCGAAGTCGCCACCGAGCGCTTTGCCGGCAAGAAAATCTATCGCTGCGGCACCGGGATCGCGCTCAAGCAATCCGAGGCGACCCTCAACAAGGCGCTGGCCGAAGGCAAGCAGGAATCCGCTGCCAGTGGTGCCGCTGCCAAACCGGAGAAGACCGGTGTCTACAAACACTTGCTCACCGGCGTGTCGTTCATGCTGCCGATGGTGGTGGCGGGCGGTCTGCTGATCGCCCTGTCATTCGTGTTCGGCATTCATGCCTTTGAAGAAAAAGGCACTCTTGCCGCAGCGCTGAAAACCGTCGGCGACCAGGCGTTCATGCTGATGGTGCCGCTGCTGGCGGGTTACATCGCCTACTCGATTGCCGACCGTCCTGGATTGGCCCCCGGCATGATCGGTGGCCTGCTGGCCAGCACCTTGGGCGCGGGGTTTATCGGCGGGATCTTCGCCGGCTTTCTCGCCGGCTACTGCGTCAAATTCATCAGCCGCGCGATCCGTTTGCCCCAGAGCCTGGAAGCCCTCAAGCCGATCCTGATCATCCCGTTGCTGGCGAGCCTGTTCACGGGTCTTGCGATGATTTACCTGGTAGGGCCGCCGGTGGCGAAGATGCTCACCGGCCTCACGGATTTTCTCAGCACCATGGGCACCACCAACGCCGTGCTGCTGGGCATCTTGCTGGGCGGCATGATGTGCGTCGATCTCGGTGGCCCGATCAACAAGGCAGCCTACGCGTTTTCCGTCGGCCTGCTGGCAGCGCAAAGCGGTGCACCCATGGCCGCGACCATGGCTGCCGGCATGGTGCCGCCGATTGGCATGGGCATCGCCACCTTCCTGGCGCGGCGCAAGTTTGCCCAGACCGAGCGTGAAGCCGGCAAGGCCGCGCTGATCCTCGGCATGTGCTTTATCTCTGAAGGCGCGATTCCGTTTGCTGCCAAGGACCCGCTGCGGGTAATCCCGGCAAGCATCGCCGGCGGTGCGCTGACCGGTGCGCTGTCGATGTATTTCGGCTGCAAGCTGATGGCGCCCCATGGTGGATTGTTTGTGATGCTGATCCCGAATGCGATCAACCATGCGCTGCTGTACCTGCTGGCGATCGTGGCGGGCAGTTTGTTGACTGCCGTGGTGTATGCATTCCTCAAGCGCCCTGAGACCGTAGAACTTTCTGTCGCACCCGCCCAGGCATAACGCGGTTCATGTAGGAGCTGGCTTGCCTGCGATGCAGGCACCTCGGTGTATCAGCGCAACCGAGTTGAGGCTATCGCAGGCAAGCCAGCTCCCACATTTGACCTCCGTGAGCAATAAGGCCGGTGTCATAACTCGTTCATCCCGTCATGCTTAAGTTTCCCTTTTGCCGTTCGAGAGGGAACCCGCATGAGCCACTTCAATCTCGGCCGCCGCCGCGTGATGCAAGCCGTCGGCGCCGGCCTGTTGCTGCCGGGCCTCGCGCCTGCGGTGATCGCCTCGGTCAAGGATCGCCCGCAACTCACCGACGGCGTGCAGTCCGGCGACCTGCTGGGCGACCGCGCGATGATCTGGAGCCGCAGCGACCGCCCGGCCCGGATGGTGGTGGAGTGGGACACCCGCAGCGTATTCAGCAACCCGCGCAAATTCGTCTCGCCCCTGGCCGACAGCCGCACCGATTTCACCGCCCGTGTCGAACTCACCGGCCTGCCCGTCGACCAGGCGATTTTCTACCGTGTGCACTTTGAAGATGCCCAGACCGGCGTGGCCAGCGAGCCCTGGTTCGGTCACCTGCGCAGCGTGCCGCAGCAGCGCCGGGATATCCGCTTTGTGTGGAGCGGCGACACCGTCGGCCAGGGCTTCGGCATCAACCCGGACATCGGCGGCATGCGCATCTACGAAGCCATGCGCCTGCGCCTGCCGGACTTCTTCATTCACAGCGGCGACACCATCTATGCCGACGGCCCGGTGCCCGCGCAACTGACCACCGAGGACGGACGCATCTGGCGCAACATCACCACCGAAGCCAAAAGCAAAGTCGCTGAAACCCTGAATGAATACCGGGGCAACTACCGCTACAACCTGATGGACGAGAACGTACGTCGCTTCAACGCCGAAGTGCCGCAGATCTGGCAGTGGGACGACCACGAGGTGATCAACAACTGGTCGCCGAGCAAGCAACTGGATGAACGCTACAAGACTCGCGACATCAATACCCTGGTGGGCCGTGCGCGCCAGGCCTGGCTGGAATATTCACCGATGCGCCGGCAAAGCGCCGACCAGGGCGGGCGGATTTATCGCAAGCTCGGCTACGGCCCGTTGCTGGATGTGTTTGTGCTGGACATGCGCAGCTATCGCGGGCCGAACGATGACAACCTTGGCGGTGAAAAACCGTTCCTTGGGCGTGAGCAACTGGACTGGCTGAAGCGCGAATTGAAGGCCTCCCAGGCGCAGTGGAAAGTCATCGCCGCCGACATGCCCATTGGCCTGGGAGTGCCCGACGGTGAGGTCAGCCCCGGCGTGCCGCGTTGGGAAGCGATCGCCAACGGCGACCCGGGCCCGGCCCAGGGGCGCGAGTTGGAAATTGCCGAATTGCTCGCGTTTCTGCGGGCGCAGCAGGTGCGTAATCACGTGTGGCTGACGGCGGATGTGCATTACTGCGCGGCCCATCATTACCATCCGGATCGGGCGGCGTTTCAGGATTTTGAGCCGTTCTGGGAGTTTGTCGCCGGGCCGTTGAATGCCGGGAGTTTCGGGCCTAATCCGCTGGATAAAACCTTTGGCCCGGAAGTGGTGTTCGAGAAGGCGCCGACGGTGCAGAACAGCTCGCCGTTTGCCGGGTTCCAGTTTTTTGGCGAGGTGCAGATTGACGGGCAGACGGCGGAGCTGACGGTGATTTTGCGGGACCTGGATGGGGTTTCGGTGTTTGAACAGAAACTGGCGCCAGTGTGATTGCAATGCAATCTAGCTACTGAAGAAGAGCCAATGTGGGAGCGGGCTTGCTCGCGAAGGCGGTGTGTCAGTCAACAGATGTATCGACTGATCCACTGCCTTCGCGAGCAAGCCCGCTCCCACATTTTGATCGGTGTATCTTCAGGGGGTCAGTAAACATCCCGGCGGTAGCGGCCCTGCTCGATCAAACGTTCGACGGCTTCACTGCCCAGCACCTCATGCAGCACCTGATCCACACCCGCCGCCATCCCCTGCAAACTGCCGCAGACGTAAATCGCGGCGCCATCGGCCACCCATTTACGCAGCACATCCGCTGATTCGCGCAGGCGATCCTGCACGTAGATTTTCTCTGCCTGGTCCCGGGAAAAGGCCAGGTCCAGTAGCGCCAGGTCACCGCTGGCCAGCCAGCCTTGCAGCTCGTCCTGGCAGTGGTAGTCATGGGCGATATTGCGTTCGCCAAACAGCAGCCAGTTGCGCTGCTGGCCGTCGGCAACCCGCGCCTTGAGCAGGCTGCGCAACCCGGCAAGGCCGGTGCCGTTGCCCAGCAGGATCATCGGGAGCGGCTCGGTCGGCAGATGGAAACCACTGTTGCGCCGCACTCGCAGGCTGATGGTCGAACCCAGCGGTGCATGTTCGGTCAACCAGCCGGAACCCACGCCCACGCTGCCATCGGGGTGACGCTCCTGGCGCACGATCAGCTCCAGCACACCGTCGCTGGCAATCGAGGCGATGGAGTATTCGCGCATGCCCAGCGGCACCAGTGCATTGACCAGCGCCTGGGCATGCAGGCCCACCAGGTGTGCGCGATTGTCCGGCAGTTGGCGGCCGGCCAGGGCCTGGTCGAGGGTGTGTGCAAGGCCGTCGACTACCACACCTTCGCTGCCGGCCAGTCCCAGGCCTTCTAGGAAGTGTTCGATGGCCCATGGGCAATTGCGTGGCAGCACTTCCACCAGGTCGCCGGCCAGCCAGTCCCGGGGGGCTGGCGGGGTGAGCCCGAGCAAATAGACGCCGGAGCCACTGCTGTGCGGGTTGAGCAGGGTGCGTTGCTTCAGGGTCCAGTTTTCATAGGTCGCGCTGGCCCATGCCGCAGCGGGTGCATGGCCGGTCAGTTGGCCCAGTTGTTGTTGCCAGTGCAGCAACGCATCGGTGTCGCCGCTGTCGACTTCCACCGGGGCGAACAGCGGGTTGCCGCCCTGGTTGGTCAGCCAGAAATGCAGGCGCCGGGCGAAGCCGCAGAAGTGCTGGTACTGGCGATCACCCAGGGCCAACACCGAGTAGTTCAGGCCCTTGAGGGACATGTCCTGGCCGAGCACGCTGCGCTCGAAACCGCGGGCGCTGTCCGGTGCCTCGCCGTCGCCGAAGGTGCTGACCACGAACAGCGCATGGCTCGATTGGCGCAAATCCTCTTCGCTGACGCTGCCCAGCGACTGCACGTTCACCGGCACGCCGGCGGCCTGCAACTGCCCGGCGGTCTGCCAGGCCAGTTGCTCGGCAAAGCCGCTCTGGCTGGCAAAGCCGATCAGCCAGGCCGGCGCGTCGCTGTGGTTGCCGGTCAGGCCTTTGCGGGCATCGCGCACCTGGCGTTTCTTGCGGCGGCGGTCCAGGTACAACAGCCAGCCGGTGATGAAGAACAGCGGCATCAGCAGCGCGCTGAACGTCAGGATGATCCGGCCGGGCAGGCCGAAGTAGCTGCCGGTGTGCAGCGCATAGATACTGGTCAGGATCTGCGCCTTGAAGCTTTTGCCGGCGTAGGTGTCATGGGATTTGACTTCGCCGGTGGCCGGGTCGAGGTTGATCTGGTTCAGCGCGCGATCGTGGGGCGAGGTCTTCAGCAGGTAGTAGACGGTGGCGGGTTGGCCGGCGACCGCGGGCATGCGGATGTTGTAGCCGCTCAAGCCGGGGCCGGCGTTGCTGTAGATGCTGCTCCAGATCGCGGCGTAATTGGCCACCGGCGCAGGCCCTTCGGGGGCCGGGCCGCGCTTGCGTACGCGTTCGTTCTGCGGCGCGTCGGACAGCAGTCTGGTCATGCCGTTGCTGTACCACTCGTAGGACCAGAACAGTCCGGTGAGTGCCGCCAGAAGATAGAACAGCAGGCACCAGGTGCCGAATACCGAGTGCAGGTCCCAGTTGAAACTGCGGCCTTTCTTGCGCCAGTCCACCGCCAGCCATGCACGCCAGCTTGCCACCTGGCGCGGCCAGCGCAGGTACAGGCCCGAGAGGCAGAAGAACACCAGGATCAGCGTGCAGGCGCCGGTGATTTGCCGGCCGGTGTCGCCGATGGCGAGGAAGCGGTGCAGTTGCAGCACGAAACCGAAGAATTCCTGGCCGACGGCATCGCCCAGGTAGTCGCCGGTGTACGGGTCGAAGTAGCGCATCTGCCCGCGACGTTCACCGGGCGGTGGGGTGAACCAGACCTTGGCCGCGTTGGTGCTGTCGGGCTGCACCGTGAGCATCGACACGACTTTGCCTTCGCGGGCTTCCAGCAGGTGCACCAGTTCAGCGGGCGGCAGTACCCCGGCCGGACGCTTTTCCACCGTCAACACCGTCGGGTTCAGCAACTCGATGAGTTCATCCTGGAACGACACCGTTGCGCCGGTGATCCCCATCAAGGCCAACACCAGCCCGGCGGTAATGCCGAAGAACCAATGCAACTGGAACAGGGTTTTCTTCAACACGTCGTACGGCCTCGTCATCAGGTTAGGTGTTTCACGGCGCGCATTATGCCGCGAGTTGTCGAGAAACATTCTTTTTTACACGCAAAAACCCCACGCATCCGATGCGTGGGGTTTCGTGCAGTCATTTGTATCGGTTTAGAAATGGAAACTGGTGGTCAGCAGGGCCGTACGACCGGCTGCCTGGTTGGCAAAATGCGAGGCATAGGCCTTGTCGTAGTAGGTCTTGTCGGTGAGGTTCTGCACGTTCAACTGCAGGTCGACGTTCTTGGTCAGCTTGTAGCTGGCCATGGCGTCGTAGCGGGTGTAGGACGGCACGTAGACGGTGTTGCCCGCATCGCCGTAGACCTCGTCGACATAGAACGCGCCGCCGCCGATGGTGAGCTTGGGTGTCACGTCATACGTCGTCCACAGGCTGAAGGTGTTCTTCGGCGTGTTGGGCATCTGGTTGCCTTTGTTCGAGCCGGCACTGACGACACCGTTACGACCGTTCAGGCCCGGGTCCACCAGTTCGCTTTTCAGGTAGCTGTAGCCGGCGAACACTTGCCATTGATCGGTCAGCTTGCCGCTGGCGGAAAGCTCCAGGCCGTCGACGCGGGATTCGCCACCGTTTTCATAGGTCAGCGCGTCCACCAGGATCCGCGTGTTTTTCTTCTCGGTGCGGAACACCGCGGCGGTCAGGGACAGGCGGTCGTGGAACATGTCCCACTTGGTGCCCAGCTCGTAGTTGACGGTCTCTTCCGGTTTCAGGTCGCTGGTGGCGGCGCCGGCAGACAGCGGGTTGCCGTCGGCGCCTTCACCTACCAGGCCGCCGGCCGGTGAGGCTGAGGTGGCGTAGGAGGCATAGATGCTGCCGTTTTCAACCGGCTTCCAGACCAGGCCCGCCTGCCAGTTGAAGAACTGGCTGTCGTTCTTGATCTTGTTGCGGGCCTTGACGGTGGCGGTCGGCACCGCATTGGTGTTGGCCACGGTGTCGAAGGTGTCGTAGCGCAGGCCGACGTTCAGCAGCCATTTCGGGTCCAGCTCGATGGTGTCGAACACATAGGCGGCACGGCTGGTGGCCTTGGTGTTGGTGCCGTTGTAGTTGCGCGCAATGCTGCCGGTCCAGGCATCGTCCGGGTTCGGGTTGCCCAGCGAGGTGCACTGGCCGCCTTTGCCGGGCACCGGGCAACCGGGGTTGCTGTTCGGGCTGACGGTGTAGCCGCTGTAGCGGGTTTCTTCGCCGGTGAACTCAAGCCCGGTGGAGTAGGTGTTCTTGAAGCCCAGCGCCTGGAAGCTGCCAAACAGATCGGTCTGGTTGGTGGTGGTCTCGGTGGTGGACACGCGGGTGTTCGCGCGGCGCCACACGGTGCCGAACTGGTTGACGTTGTGCTGGCTGTCGTCGGGTTGGGTGACGATATAGTCCTGGCCGGTGTTGCCGTGGCGCAGGGTGTTTTTCAGCGTCATGTTGTCGTTCAGGTCGTGCTCGATGGAGAACGTGCTGATGTCGGCGCGGGTCTTGCGGAAGTCGCGATCCTTGAGGCCGTAGAAGTTGTTGCTGTCGCCGCCGTCGGTTGGTTTGTCATGCACGTGGGCGGCTCTTGCGCCGCTGTTGCTGTAGCCATACGGAATGCCCGAATCCGGCAGGTCGTTGCTTTCCATGTGGTAGTAGCTGAAGTTGACGCGCGTCGGAGTGCCCAGGCCGAAGGTCAGCGACGGCGCCACGCCCCAGCGGTCGTAGTTGACGGCATCACGCCCGGCGACGTTCTGTTCGTGGCTCATCAGGTTCAGGCGGAAGGCCGCGCTGTCGAGGAACTGACGGTTGACGTCGAGCACATAGCGGCGGGTCTGGTCGGAGCCGTAGGTGAAGCCACCGTTGGTGAAGTCCCGCGCCTGTGGCGTCTTGCTCACCAGGTTGAGGCTGCCGCCGGCCGAGCCGCGGCCGCCGAATGACGAGTTGGGGCCTTTGCTGACTTCGATGGATTCGATGTCGAAGATCTCGCGGCTCTGGCCGCCCGTGTCGCGCACGCCGTCGAGGTAGGTATCGCCCTGGGCGTCGAAGCCGCGAATGAACGGACGGTCGCCCTGCGGGTTGCCGCCTTCACCGGCGCCGAAGGTAATCCCCGGCACGGTGCGCAAGGCGTCCTGCAACGAGGTGGCGGCGGTGTCCTTGAGCACTTGCTGCGGTACGACGGTGACCGAGCGAGGAGTATCTACCAGCGGCGCGGTGTACTTCTGCGAGGAGGCTTTTTCGACCTGGTAGGACGTGCTGTCCTGTTCCTGGCCGGTGATGCTGGTGGCTCCCAGGGAAATGCTGTTGCGCTCGCCTTTCTGCTCGGTGTCTTCAGCAGC
The DNA here is from genome assembly GCF_000278565.1 of Pseudomonas sp. Ag1. Lineage (NCBI taxonomy): Bacteria > Pseudomonadati > Pseudomonadota > Gammaproteobacteria > Pseudomonadales > Pseudomonadaceae > Pseudomonas > Pseudomonas sp. Ag1. The sequence goes on along the minus strand of NZ_AKVH01000107.1, from coordinate 74,345 downwards.
TTGCGCCATTTGGGCGGCAGAGCTGGCGCTGATGGCAACGCCGATGGCCGAGGCCAGCAAACGTGGTGAACTGGCAGGTGTTTTTATCGAAGTGCGCGGCATGAGTGTGTCCTTTCCCCAAGGAGGTGAGGCCGCGGAATATAGGGAGAACAAGACTTCATATCAATTGCGATACATTACTATTCGCACTGAATTTACGTTCTTTACACTTTTTGCTTACGGTTTTGACGATCTCGTTCGTCCTTTGGGCGGGAGTAGGGTTGTACACAGTCAATAAGAATCACTATCATTGGCGTCTCACTGTTTTCAGGTAATGCCTCCATGTTGCTGCACATTCCCGGCCTGTTCTCTCGCGAGGAAGTGCTGCGCATCCGCGAAGCCCTGGCGCACACCGAGTGGGCCGACGGCAAAATCACTGCCGGGCACCAATCGGCCAAGGCCAAACACAACCTGCAACTGCCGGAAGGCCACCCGCTGGCAAAGGAAATCGGCGCGGCGATCCTCGATCGACTGTGGAAAAATCCGCTGTTCATGTCAGCGGCGTTACCGCACAAGGTCTTCCCGCCATTGCTCAACTGTTACACCGCCGGCGGCAGTTTCGACTTCCATATCGACAACGCCGTGCGCCAGTCCAAGGGCAGCCACGAGCGGGTGCGCACTGACCTTTCCTCCACCGTATTTTTCAGCGACCCCGACGACTACGACGGCGGCGAGCTGGAAATCCAGGACACCTTCGGCCTGCAGCGGGTCAAGTTGCCGGCGGGCGACATGGTGCTGTACCCCGGCTCCAGCCTGCACAAGGTCAACGCCGTTACCCGTGGCGCGCGCTACGCCTCGTTTTTCTGGACCCAAAGCCTGGTGCGCGAGGACAGCCAGCGCACCTTGCTGTTCGAGATGGACGGGGCGATCCAGCAACTGAGCCGCGACGTGCCCGACCACCCCGCGCTGATCCAGCTCACCGGCACCTATCACAACCTGCTGCGCCGCTGGGTTGAGGTCTGACCGTGGGCTTTTTATTGCGCCGTGAAGAAGTACTCAACGTTGAGCAATTGCAGAGCATGCTCGACGACTCCCCGGTGCGCGCCGCCCAGGCGATTTTGATCGCCGCGAAAGAGGGTGTGGTGGATGCCCAGGCGCTGCTCGGGCAAATCCTGCTGGAAGGGCGCGGCATCGAGCGCGATGAAGCACTGGCAATGCGCTGGTTCCGCATCGCCGCCAAGGGCGGGCATTTGATGGCGCGCAATATGCTCGGGCGTTGCCTGGAGCATGGCTGGGGTTGCGAGGCGGATGCCGTGGCGGCGGCCCGGGAATATCGTCGGGCGGCCGAGGCCGGGCTGGATTGGGGTTTGTACAACTACGCCAACCTGCTGGCGACCGGGCGCGGGGTTGCCGAGGATCAAACCCAGGCGCTGGCGTGTTATCGACAGGCCGCGGAACTGGGCCATGCCAAGTCGATGAACCTGCTGGGGCGTTATCTGGAAGAAGGGCAGTGCTGCCCGAGGGATCTGGAGGCGGCGGTGGCGTGGTATCGCCAGTCAGCAGAAGGCGGGGATTTTCGCGGGCAGTTCAGTTATGCGGCGGTGTTGGCGGACCGGGGCGAGATAGAAACGGCACTGGAATGGTTGCGCAAGGCACTGGCGGGCGGGAATTTGAAGTTCTTGCGGGTGGCGCACAAGGCGTTGTGTGCCGCCAATGAGCCGCAGATACGGGCAATGGCCGAGATCTATCAAGAGCATGCGATTGAACTTGATCGTTCCCACGCGCTGCGTGGAAATGCCGCCCTGGACGCTCTGCGTCCGCTCTAACGGCGTGACGCAGAGCGTCACCGGATGCGTTCCCACGCAGAGCGTGGGAACGATCAGGGCGTGCGTTTACAGGTAGAACGATTTCAATGGCGGGAAGCCATTGAATTCAACTGCGCTGTAGCTGGTGGTGTACGCACCGGTGGACAACCAGTACATCCGGTCACCAATCGCCAGGTTCAGCGGCAGGCCGTACTTGTAGTTCTCGTACATGATGTCGGCGCTGTCGCAGGTCGGGCCGGCGATGACCACTTCTTCCATCTCGCCTTTCTTCTCGGTCCAGATCGGGAACTTGATGGCTTCGTCCATGGTTTCGATCAGACCGGAGAATTTGCCCACGTCGGTGTATACCCAGCGCTCGACGGCGGTGCGGGATTTACGCGCAACCAGTACCACTTCGCTGACCAGGATCCCGGCGTTGGCGATCAACGAACGGCCCGGCTCCAGGATGATTTCCGGCAGATCGTCACCGAAGTCTTCCTTGAGGAAGCGGATGATTTCCTCGGCGTAGGTTTCCAGGCTGTTGGTGCGGGTGATGTAGTTGGCCGGGAAGCCGCCGCCCATGTTGATCAGCTTCAGGTGGATGCCGTCTTCTTCCTTCAGGCGCTCGAAGATCACTTTAACCTTGGCAATCGCCGCGTCCCACACGCTGATGTCACGCTGTTGCGAGCCGACGTGGAAGGAGATGCCGTAAGGCACCAGGCCCAGGTCGCGGGCGAGAATCAGCAGGTCCATGGCCATGTCGGTCTGGCAGCCGAATTTGCGCGACAGCGGCCAGTCGGCGGTGGTCGAGCCTTCGGTGAGGATACGCACATACACTTTCGAACCCGGGGCGGCCTTGGCGATGTTGCGCAGGTCGGCTTCGGAGTCGGTGGAGAACAGGCGCACGCCCTTCTCGTAGAAGTAGCGGATGTCCTTGGATTTCTTGATGGTGTTGCCGTAGCTGATACGGTCGGGGCTGACGCCGCGGTCCATGACCTTGTCCAGCTCGTAGATCGACGCGATGTCGAAGCTCGAACCCTTGTCCTTGAGCAGGTCGATGATCTCGACGGCCGGGTTGGCCTTGACGGCGTAATACACCTTGGCGAATTCGAAACCGGCGCGCAGGTCATCGTAGGCCTGGCTGATCATCGCGGTGTCGATCACCACGAACGGGGTTTCCTGGGTGTCGGCGAACGCCTTCATTTTGTCAAAAGTGGCGCGCGCGAAATAGTCTTCGACCTGGATCGACATGCTGGGAACTCCTACTGGCAAACTAGATTGATCAATGGGTGCAAATGAACGTCCTCCGTATCCCCACTTTGGTTCGCCTACTTCCCAAGGCATGTCGCCGAAAGCAAAAAGGCCATGGGATCAACCGCTTCCCTTGGCCTTGCTGTCTCGTCGTCAGTACTTGAGCCGGATGGATCGTTTCCAGCATGGACGTTCGGCGCGAACTTTAGGACGTGAGGGGCTATAGATCAACTAAAAATGTCGCGTTTTTGCACGCGTTCGTCGTGCGGCCGCGTGCAGCTACTTATGTAACCGACCGGTATGACGGATTGATGTTCCCCCGGGAGGGGCAATTTGAGGTGTTGCAGGTACAGTGAAGATCCAATGTGGGAGCGGGCTTGCTCGCGAAGGCGGTGTATCAGCCAATGCATCCGGTGACTGACACTCCGCCTTCGCGAGCAAGCCCGCTCCCACATTTTGACCGCTGTGTGTCAGGTCAGGCCAGTGCTGTCTCGGCAGGCGACACAATGCTGGTCTTGCCCCCACGGGACTTACCGGAACTCAGATACTCGGCAATCGACTCCTGGGTGACTTCCCCCAGGAACACCCGCTCCGCATCCATCACCGGCAACCACGAGCGGTTGAACTCGTACATGCGCGACAACAGGATGCGCAAATGCTCGTCGTACGCCGCCGTGGCGTTGAATTCCCGCAGGTATTGGCCGCAGGTACCGGTCTGACGATGCAGGTCGCGACGTCGCACATAACCCAGCGCCTTGTTCTCGGCATCGGTGACCACCACGTAGCGACGGTCCAGCTCATCCATCTGCTCCAGGGCATCCGCCACCGGGGTTTCCGGGCTGACCGACGGCGCGTTGTCCGCCGCATCTTCAGCCTTCACCAGCAGCAGGCGCTTGAGGGTGCTGTCCTGGCCAACGAAGTTGCTGACGAATTCGTCGGCAGGGTGGGCCAGCAGGGTGTCCGGGTGGTCGATCTGCAGCAGCTTGCCGGCGCGGAAGATCGCGATCTTGTCACCCAGCTTGATGGCTTCGTCGATGTCGTGGCTGACCATGATCACGGTCTTGTTCAGCGCGCGCTGCATCTCGAAAAACTCGTTCTGGATCATCTCGCGGTTGATCGGGTCGACCGCGCCGAACGGCTCATCCATCAGCAGCAACGGTGCATCCGCCGCCAGGGCGCGGATCACGCCGATCCGCTGTTGCTGGCCGCCGGACAGCTCACGCGGGTAGCGATGCAGGTACTGCTTGGGTTCGAGCTTGATCATGCTCATCAACTCGCGGGCGCGGTCGTGGCATTTCTGCTTGTCCCAGCCCAGCAGCTTGGGCACCACCACGATGTTCTCTTCGATGGTCATGTTCGGGAACAGACCGATCTGCTGGATCACGTAGCCGATGTTGCGACGCAGGGTCACTTCGTCGAGGTCGGTGGTGTCTTCGCCGTTGATCAGGATCTTGCCGGAGGTCGGCTTGATCAGGCGGTTGATCATCTTCAGCGTGGTGCTCTTGCCGCAGCCCGAGGGGCCGAGGAATACGCAAATTTCGCCTTCGTTGACGGTCAGGCTTACGGAATCAACGGCGGTGATGGTCTTGCCGTTGCTTTGGAAGGTCTTGGTCAGGTTTTGAAGTTCGATCATTTGAGCAGTCCTTTTGGAGTCAGCGTGCGTTGCAGCCATTGCAGAAGCAGGTCGGCGAAGATGGCCAGGAGACTGACCAGCACGGCGCCAACAATCAGCATCGACATGTCGCTGCGGCTGATGGAAGCCAGAATAAGTACACCCAGGCCACCGGCGCCGATGGTGGCGGCGATGGTCATCACACCAATGTTCATGACGACGGCGGTGCGCACACCGGCGAGGATCACCGGTACGGCAATCGGCAGCTCGACCATGCGCAAGCGCTGGCCGAAGGTCATGCCGATGCCTTTGGCGGCCTCGCGAATGCCCGGCTCAACGCCGGTGAGGGCGAGGTAGGTGTTGCGCATGATGGGCAGCAGGGAATAGAGGAACACGGCGGTGATCGCCGGCATCGGCCCCAGGCCCTGGCCGAACTTGGAGTAGAACGGCAGCAGCAGGCCGAACAGCGCGATCGACGGCACGGTCAGCAACACCGTGGCACTGGCTTGCAATGGGCCGGCGAGCGTCGGGAAGCGGGTCATCAGCACGCCCAGGGGCACGCCGACGACGATTGCGAGGATCACTGCAATGCCGACCAGGGTGATGTGCTGCCAGGTCAGGTGCAGGACTTGGGCCCAATCAAGATGGGAAAAGGCGTTCAGGAATTCCATGTCTTCTCCTCTTAGTTGATCGGATGCTGGCGCAGGAAATCTGCGGCCACGGCGGACGGGCTTTCGTGGTCGACGTCGACCCGCGCATTCAGCTGGCGCATGGTTTCGTCGTCGAACAGCGCAGCCAGTGGCTTGAGATCAGCGGCCAGTTGCGGATGGGCATCGAGGTAAACCTGACGCACCACCGGCGCGGCGGTGTAGTCCGGGAAGTAGTGCTTGTCGTCTTCCAGCAGCTTCAATTTGAAGGCGTTCAGGCGACCGTCGGTGGTGTAGACCAAGCCGGCAAACACCTGGCCATTACGCAGCGCGGTGTACACCAGGCCGGCGTCCATCTGCCGGGTGTTCTTGCGGGTCAGGTTCATGTCGTACAGCTTGACCATGCCGGCCATGCCGTCGGAACGGTTGGCGAACTCGGTGTCCAGGGCCACCAGGCGGTTTTCCTTGGTTTTCTCGGCCAGTGCCGCGGTCAGGTCGCTGATGCTGTTGATCTGCGGGAATTCCTTGGCCACGTTCTCTGGCAGGGCCAGGGCGTAGGTGTTGCTGAATTTCGACGGGGAGAGCCAGACCAGGCCTTTTTTCGCGTCGAGTTCTTTCACTCGGGCGTAGGACTGTTCGCTGTCGAGCTTCTCGTCGACGTGGTTGTAGGCCACCAGCGACACGCCGGTGTATTCCCAGATCAGGTCCAGTTGCCCGCTTTCCTGGGCACTGCGTGCCAGGTTGCTGCCCAGGCCGCCGGTCACACGGGTGTCGTAGCCCTTGGTGCGCAGGTACTGGGAGGTGATTTCGGCGAGCAGGGTCTGTTCAGTGAACACCCGGGCACCGATGCGGATGACCGGTTTTTCAGCGGCTTGCGCAAACCCTGCGAACAGCAGGACGCAGCTCAATATCAATGTCAGTTTTTTCATGTGAATTCCTGTTTCAGGCCCAAGACGGGGCCAAAGCCTTAAGACGGACGCAACCCGCGTTCCAGCCAAAGGCGGCTGGCCATGGTCACCAGACCGTCGAGCAGCAAGGCCAGCAGCGCGGTGCATGCGGCGCCGAGCAGCAGTTGCGGCTGATTGTTCAGGGCGATGCCGGGGAAGATCAGGCTGCCCAGGCTGTTGGCGCCAATCAGGAACGCCAGGGGCGCGGTACCGACGTTGATCGCCAGGGCCACGCGCACACCGCCGATGATGATCGGCACGGCGTTGGGCAATTCCACGCGAAACAGCACCTGGCGCGGCGTCATGCCGATGCCGACGGCGGCTTCTTTCAGGGAACCTTGAACGTTTTTCAGGCCTTCATAGGTGTTGCGCACGATGGGCAGCAACGAGGCGAGGAACAGCGCGAAGATCGCGGGGCCGCTGCCGATGCCAAGGACACCGAGGGCGATGGCCAGTACGGCCAGGGGAGGGACGGTATTGCCGATGTTGAAGATCTGCATGAAGCGTTCTGCGCGCCCGACCATGTGGGGTCGGCTCAGCAGGATACCGACGGGAATCCCTACGATCAGGGCGGCCAGCATCGAAACAAGGACGAGGATCAAGTGAGCTTGCAGGTAAAACAACAAATCGTCGCGGTACAGTTCGATCGTGTTGATGCCGATCCAGTGGACCAGCAGGGCCAGGAGAGCGACGACAACCGCTCCTCCTATCAGCCCTTTGCCATAGCGAATAGCCACAGGCGGACTCCTTTTTTCTTTTGTCGGCGAACACATTTCCGAGCGGCAATGCCATTCCTGGCTGTCGGCGAATGTGGTCGCGAATAGCAGCTCGCCCCTACCGGCAACGCGGTATGCGGTCGAGCCATGAGCGCAGCCTCGTCAGGCTAACTTGCTGATTTTTCAGCCCCTGTTACGAGTGCGATAGCAGGGGAGTGGACGTCTCTACCTTTTAAAAGGTTCCATACTTGGCAGCAATTAGCCACCCCCAATGGGGTGAACGGTGGTCCGTCACCCCGGGTTTGCGCTATACTCGCCGCCCTTTTTTGACTCACCTGCCAGGCGATTTCCCATGACCCACCAGGCCGCCGAAGTCGCGAAACGCCGCACTTTCGCCATTATTTCCCACCCCGATGCCGGTAAAACCACCATCACCGAAAAGCTGTTGCTGATGGGCAAGGCGATCGCGGTGGCCGGCACGGTGAAATCCCGTAAATCCGACCGCCATGCCACCTCCGACTGGATGGAAATGGAAAAGCAGCGTGGTATTTCCATTACCACGTCGGTCATGCAGTTCCCGTATCGCGACCACATGATCAACCTGCTCGACACCCCGGGCCACGAAGACTTCTCCGAAGACACCTACCGCACCCTGACGGCGGTGGACTCGGCGCTGATGGTCCTCGACGGCGGTAAAGGCGTCGAGCCCCGCACCATCGCGCTGATGGACGTGTGCCGCCTGCGGGATACGCCGATTGTCAGCTTTATCAACAAACTCGACCGTGACATCCGCGACCCGATCGAACTGCTGGACGAAATCGAAGCCGTCCTGAAGATCAAGGCCGCGCCGATCACCTGGCCGATTGGTTGCTACCGCGACTTCAAGGGCGTGTACCACCTGGCCGACGACTACATCATTGTGTACACCGCCGGCCACGGCCACGAACGTACCGATGTGAAAATCATCGAGAAGCTCGACTCCGACGAAGCCCGCGCCCACCTGGGTGACGAGTACGACCGGTTTGTCGACCAGCTGGAACTGGTGCAGGGCGCCTGCCACGAGTTCAACCAGCAGGAATTCCTCGACGGCCAGCTGACGCCGGTGTTCTTCGGTACCGCCCTGGGCAACTTCGGTGTCGACCACGTGCTGGATGCCGTGGTCAATTGGGCCCCCAAGCCGCTGGCCCGGGTTGCCAACGAGCGTACCGTGGAGCCTGTGGAAGAGAAATTCGCCGGCTTCGTGTTCAAGATCCAGGCGAACATGGACCCCAAGCACCGCGACCGTATCGCCTTCATGCGTATCTGCTCCGGCAAATACGAAAAAGGCATGAAAATGCGCCACGTGCGTACCGGCAAGGACGTGCGCATCGGCGACGCCCTGACCTTCTTCTCCTCCGAGCGTGAGCAGCTGGAAGAAGCGTATGCCGGCGACATCATCGGCTTGCACAACCACGGCACCATCCAGATCGGTGACACCTTCACCGAAGGCGAAGTGCTGGGCTTCACCGGTATCCCGCACTTCGCCCCGGAACTGTTCCGCCGCGTACGCCTGCGTGACCCGCTGAAATCCAAGCAACTGCGCCAGGGTTTGCAGCAGTTGGCGGAAGAGGGTGCCACCCAGGTGTTCTTCCCGGAACGCAGCAACGACATCATCCTCGGCGCCGTCGGTGTGCTGCAGTTCGATGTAGTGGCCAGTCGCCTGAAAGAGGAATACAAGGTGGAATGCTCCTATGAGCCGATCACCGTGTACTCCGCGCGCTGGATCGACTGCAGCGATAAGAAGAAGCTGGAAGAGTTCAAGATCAAGGCCGTGGAAAACCTCGCGATCGACGGCGGTGGTCACCTGACCTACCTGGCCCCGACTCGGGTCAACCTGGCGCTGATGGAAGAGCGTTGGCCGGATGTGAAATTCCGCGCGACCCGTGAGCATCATTAAGATCTGAGCGGTACACCAAAAGGCGAAGCTGTCATGGCTTCGCCTTTTTTCATGCCCGAGAAAAGTGAATGGGCGGGTGTTGCATGCTTGCTGAATCGTTTCTCTGTGAGACTTGACAGTATTTCCCTGCCTTGCCTTCGGTCTATAAAGGCGATGCAGCGAGTCCCTTTAAAAGATGAGGTGATGACATGACTGATCCTAAAGCAAACGGTTCTTCAGGTGATATGCACGTTGTTTTAGTGCCTGAGCAAAATATGATGCTGACCCATGATGTCTTGCTTACTGCACTGTCCCGTCTAGTTGCAGTCGCTGGATACCATGGCGGGGTTAATGGGGTATCCATTCACTTTCTTCGAACAGGTCTTTCAGGCATTCAAAAAGGTGATGTTTTCAAAGTCGGTGTTCATGATGGCCTGGAAGTGGCGGCGATTGATTACACGTTCGAAGGTGATAACAGCATCCATGAGGCGGTAGACGGAAAAATTACTGTCGAGGATATCGATCATTCGCTGCCCTCTCTTCGTCTTAGCTTTGAGTTTCACGGCGAATTCAACCACGAAGTTGAAAACTTCCATGGGTCGTGCCGAGTCGAGGGGCTGGACAATTCCGGCTATGAAAAGATCAAGAGCCGATTTTCGAAAGACAGGCGATAAGCGTAGAAAACCGTTCGCAGGGGATTGAAGCGATTGTGCCGCCCATCCAGGCCAGGTGTTGCGAGAACGCCGCATTGGGTCTAGCGTCTATCGTGGCGACGGTAAAAGGCTGTCGTGCGCAATTCATCTTCTGACTGGGCGGAATTCGACCATGAGTATCTTTCAACGTGTGGTGCTGTTGCTCAAAGTGCTGGTGATGATGTCATTGGGCATGTCTGCCGCGTGGGCCAATACGGCTGTGCAAAGCCATGGCACGGGGTTTGTGGCGGCGAAGACGGTGCAGGCGGGTGGCTTGCAGTTGGCCAAGAGTGAATCCGAGCCCGGTGACGAAAACCAGGGCGGTTCCAAGGACGATGACGATGCCGAGAACCCGGACAATGATGGCGAAGACAGCGACACCTACAACGATGGCGACAGCGATACATAAGTAACGCAGGCAAAAGAAAGCCCCGCTTGCCGAACAGATGCGCTATCCGACAAGCAGGGCTGTAGAACACTGGAATGCTCTGGACTCACCCTCCAGAGCATTTTTTTGCACGTCAGACCACAAATTGCTCCGCGTAGTGGCAAGCCACCTGGCGGTTGTCCAGAGGTCGCAGCACCGGTTCATCGGTGCTGCACAGCTGGGTCGCGTACGGGCAGCGCTTGTGGAAGGCGCAGCCAGACGGCGGGTTCAACGGGTTGGGCAACTCGCCGACGATTTTGATCTTCGGTTTGTTCGGGTCCGGATGAATGGTCGGGGTCGCCGACAGCAACGCCTGGGTGTACGGGTGCAGCGGGCGCGCATAGATGTCTTCCTTCGGGCCCACTTCCACCGGGCGGCCGAGGTACATCACCATCACGTCATCGGCGACGTGCTGCACCACCGCGAGGTTGTGGGAGATGAACACGTAGGCGGTGTTGAATTCCTGCTGCAAATCCATGAACAGGTTCAGCACCTGGGCCTGGATCGATACGTCCAGCGCCGAGGTCGGTTCATCCGCCACCAGCACCTTGGGTTGCAGCATCATCGCCCGCGCCAGTGCGATCCGCTGGCGCTGGCCGCCGGAGAACATGTGCGGGTAGCGCTGATAATGCTCAGGGCGCAGGCCCACTTGCTTCATCATCGCCTGGACCTTTTCCCGGCGCTCGGCGGCAGACAGGTTGGTGTTGATCAGCAGCGGCTCGCCCAGTTGGTCGCCGACCTTCTGGCGCGGGTTCAGCGAGGCGTAAGGGCTCTGGAACACCATCTGCACGTCTTTGCGCAGTTGCTTGCGCTGGGCCTTGTCGGCACCGGCGACTTCTTGCCCGGCGATTTTCAGCGAGCCGGAAGACGGCTCTTCAATCAAGGTCAGGGCGCGGGCCAGGGTGGATTTGCCGCAACCGGACTCGCCCACGACCGCGAGGGTCTTGCCGGCTTCCAGCTCGAACGACACACCGTTGAGTGCGCGCACCAGGGCATGGCCCTTGAACAGGCCACGGGACACTTCGTAGTGACGGGTCAGGTCGCGGGCGGTAAGTACGACGGCCATTACGCCACCTCCTGGTTCAGCGGGTAGAAGCAGCGGGCAAGGCTGTTGCTTTTCGGGTCAAGGCCCGGGCGTTGGGCGCGGCAGGACTCCTGCACATACGGGCACCGCGGCGACAGCAGGCAACCCTGCGGGCGGTCATAACGGCCGGGAACGATACCCGGCAGCGTGGCCAGGCGCGTGGCGCCGAGGCTGTGCTCGGGGATCGCCTTGAGCAACGCTTCGCTGTACGGGTGCGCCGGGATGTCGAACAACTGCGGCACCTGGCCGACTTCCACGGCCTGGCCGGCATACATCACGCACACGCGCTGGGCGGTTTCAGCCACTACCGCGAGGTCGTGGGTGATCAGCACCAGGCCCATGTTCTGCTCTTTCTGCAAGGCCAGCAGCAGGTCCATGATCTGGGCCTGGATGGTCACGTCGAGCGCAGTAGTCGGTTCATCGGCGATCAGCAATTTCGGCTCGCCGGCAATCGCCATGGCGATGGCCACACGTTGGCTCATACCACCGGACAGCTGGTGCGGGTAGGCATCCATACGGCTCGCTGCTCCCGGGATTTCCACCTTTTCGAGCAGTTCGATGGCACGCTTGCGCGCTTGCTTGCCGGACATTTTCAAATGCAGGCGCAGCACTTCTTCGATCTGGAAACCCACGGTGTAGCTGGGGTTCAGGGCGGTCATCGGGTCCTGGAACACCATCGCCAGGTCTTTGCCGACGATCTGCCGACGCTGGCGGTTGCTCAGCTTGAGCATGTCCTTGCCGTCGAAGTTCAGGGCGTCGGCGGTGACGATACCGGGGTGCTCGATCAGGCCCATCAGCGCCATCATGGTCACGGATTTACCCGAACCCGACTCGCCAACGATCGCCAGTACTTCACCTTTGTCGACGGAGATGTCGAGGCCATCGACCACCGGCACGGCGGTCTTGTCGCCGAAGCGGACATTGAGATTCTTGATTTCTAGCAGTGACATGGGAATCTCCTCAGGCGGCGTTCTTGAGTTTCGGGTCCAGCGCATCGCGCAGGCCGTCGCCCATCAGGTTGATTGCCAGCACGCTGAGCAAAATGGTCAAGCCAGGCAGGCTCACGACCCACCAGGCGCGTTCGATGTAGTCGCGGGCCGAGGCCAGCATGGTGCCCCACTCAGGGGTTGGCGGTTGTACGCCAAGGCCCAGGAAGCCCAGGGCGGCAGCATCGAGAATCGCCGAGGAGAAACTCAGGGTGGCCTGAACGATCAGCGGCGCCATGCAGTTCGGCAGTACGGTGACGAACATCAGGCGCGGCAGGCCGGCGCCGGCGAGGCGGGCGGCAGTCACGTAGTCACGGTTCAGTTCGCCCATCACCGCAGCGCGGGTCAGACGGACATAGGACGGCAGCGACACGATCGCGATGGCGATCACGGTGTTGATCAGGCCAGGGCCGAGGATCGCGACAATCGCCACAGCCAGCAGCAGCGACGGCAGGGCCAGCATGATGTCCATCAGGCGCATGATGGTCGGGCCGAGCAGGCGCGGGAAGAAACCGGCGAACAGGCCCAGCAGGATCCCCGGGATCAGCGACATCACCACCGACGATAAGCCGATCAGCAACGACAGGCGCGAACCCTGGATCAGGCGCGACAGCAGGTCACGACCGAGTTCATCGGTGCCCAGCAGGAACTGGATCTGCCCACCTTCCAGCCAGGCCGGAGGGGTCAGCAGGAAGTCACGGTATTGCTCGCTCGGGTTATGCGGGGCCACCCAAGGGGCGAAGAGCGCGCAAAACACCACCAGCAACATGAACAGCAGGCCGGCAACGGCGCCCTTGTTCTTGGAAAAGGCTTGCCAGAATTCTTTGTACGGGGACGGGTACAGCAGGCTTTGATCGACTGCTACCGCGGGAGTAGGTGTGGTCATGGTCATGATCTCAGCGCTGGTGACGGATGCGTGGGTTGGCGAAGCCGTAGAGGATATCCACCACGAAGTTCACCAGAATCACCAGGCAGGCGATTAACAGGATGCCGTTTTGCACCACGGGATAATCCCGTGCGCCAATGGCTTCGATCAGCCATTTGCCGATGCCGGGCCACGAGAAGATGGTTTCGGTCAGGACCGCACCGGCCAGCAATGTGCCGACTTGCAGGCCGACCACGGTGAGTACCGGGATCAAGGCGTTACGCAGGCCGTGGACGAACACCACGCGTGCCGGCGACAGGCCCTTGGCCTTGGCGGTGCGGATGTAGTCTTCGCGCAGTACTTCGAGCATCGACGAACGGGTCATCCGCGCGATAACGGCCAGCGGGATGGTGCCGAGCACGATGGCCGGCAGGATCAGGTGGTGCAACGCGTCCCAGAATGCGTCCGGCTCGTCGGCCAGCAGGGTGTCGATCAGCATGAAGCCGGTGCGCGGCTCGATGTCGTAGAGCAGGTCGATCCGTCCGGAGACTGGCGTCCAGCCCAGGCTGACGGAGAAGAACATGATCAGGATCAGGCCCCACCAGAAGATCGGCATCGAATATCCCGCCAGGGAGATGCCCATCACCCCATGGTCGAACAGGGATCCTCGCTTCAAGGCCGCGATCACCCCGGCTAACAGCCCCAGGATGCCGGCGAACAACAGGGCGGCCATGGACAGTTCCAGGGTCGCAGGGAAAAGGGCGGTGAATTCAGTCCACACGCTGGTACGGGTGCGCAGGGATTCGCCGAGGTCGCCGTGGGCGAGCTTGCCGACATAATCCAGGTATTGCGCGTAGAGCGGTTTATTCAGACCAAGGCGTTCCATTGCCTGAGCGTGCATCTCGGGGTCGACTCGTCGTTCGCCCATCATGACTTCGACGGGGTCGCCAGGGATCATGCGAATCAACGCGAAGGTCAGCAAGGTGATGCCGAAAAACGTGGGGATCAATAACCCCAATCGGCGGGCAATAAAACTAAACATCTTGTTGTGTACCTCAATCAGCCGGTTAGGCAGGTTCGGCACCGTCAATGTCGACGGTGCCGAGCGTCTCTTATCTACTTCACCTGGGTGGTGGCGAAGTTATTTGTGGTCAGAGGGCTTTGGGTATAACCCTCGACGTTTTTACGCATGGCGGTGAACATTTTCGGGTAAGCCATGGGAATCCATGGTTGGTCCTTGTCGAAAACGTCCATTGCTTGTTCATAGAGTGCAGCGCGCTGGGTGGGTTCAGCGATGGCGCGCGCCTTGTCGATCAAGTCTTGAAACTCCTTGTTACACCAGCGGGCGTAGTTTTCGCCGTTTTTGGCTGCATCGCAACTCAAGTTCGGGGTGAGGAAGTTATCCGGGTCCCCGTTATCCCCCGCCCAGCCGGCGGAGACCATGTCATGTTCGCCATTCTTGGCGCGCTTGAGCATTTCGCCCCATTCCATGACCTTGATGTTCACTTTCAGGCCGATCTGCGCCAGATCCGCCTGCATGCGCTGGGCGCCGAGCATTGGGTTGGGGTTGGTCGGGCCGCCGCCGTTGCGGGTAAACAGGGTGAACTCGGTGCCTTCCGGTACGCCGGCTTCCTTGAGCAGGGCGCGAGCCTTGTCGAGGTCGCGGGGCGGGTTTTTCAGCTTGTCGCTGAAACCCAGCAGGGTTGGCGGGTACGGGCCGGTGGCGTCGACCGCGTTGCCTTTGCCGTACAGGGATTCGTTGTAGCCCTTCTTGTCGAACGCGATGTTGATCGCGTGACGCACCCGCGCGTCGCTCATGTACTTGTGGGTGGTGTTCATGGCGGTGTAAGCGGTGGTCATCGCCGCCAGTTCCGCCACCTTCAGGTTCGGGTCGGCCTTCATGCTCGGCACGTCATCCGGTTTCGGATACAGCGCGATCTGGCATTCGTTGGCCTTGAGCTTTTGCAGGCGCACGTTGTTGTCGGTGGTGATGGCCAGGATCAGCGGGTCAGCCGGCGGCTTGCCACGGAAGTACTCCGGGTTGGCCTTGAAGCGCACTTGGGCGTCTTTGGCGTAGCGGGTGAAGATGAACGGGCCGGTGCCGATGGGCTTGGCGTTCAGGTCGTCGGTCTTGCCGGACTTGAGCAACTGGTCGGCGTATTCGGCGGAGTGAATCGAGGAAAACGCCATGGCCAGGTCGGCCAGGAACGGTGCTTCAGGGCGGGTCAGGGTGAAGACCACGGTGTGGTCATCGGTCTTCTCTACGCTCTTGAGCAGTTCCTTGAAGCCCATGCTTTCAAAGTATGGGTAGCCCACGTTGGACTTTTTGTGCCACGGGTGATTCGGGTCCAGCTGGCGCTGGAAGCTCCAAAGCACGTCGTCGGCGTTCATGTTGCGCGTGGGTTTGAAGTAGTCGGTGGTGTGGAACTTGATGTCGTCACGCAGGTGAAAGGTGTAGGTCAGGCCATCGGCACTGATTTGCGGCAGATCCTTGGCCAGCGCCGGGATCACCTCGGTGGTGCCGGGCTTGAAGTCCACCAGGCGGTTGAAGATGGTTTCGGCCGCGGCGTCGGCGGTGACAGCCGTGGTGTACAGGACCGGATCGAAGCCTTCCGGGCTGGCTTCGGTGCAGACGACCAACGGTTTGGCCGAGATGCCGACAGCAACGCTCAACAGCGCAGCGGCAATGGCGGCTTGTAACGGGAGCATTTTCATCTAAGAGCCCTCTGCAATCGATTGGACCAGACAAGCGTAGGCGGCGGGCCCGTCCTGAGCCCGCCGCCGACCTGGCGCTGATTAAAGAATGTTGAACGGGATGGTGGTCACCAGGCGGAACTCACGCAGGTTGCCGTCAGCCTGGTTGGCGCTGGCACGGTGAGTCACGTAGGTACCACGAATGGTGGTGGCCTTGAGTGCGCCGCTCTGGATCGCGTAAGCCGCGCCTACACCGTATTCCTGGTGCTTCTCGCCGTCCTGGGCCTGAATGCCGTTGTAGGCAAAGCCAGCGCGGCCGCCGTCGCCGGTGTAGTGAGTACCGTCGATACCCCAGCCACGTGCCGAGTAGACGTTGAACTTCAGGCCCGGCACGCCGTATTCGGCCATGTTGATGCCGTAGGCGATCTGGAAGGACTTCTCGTTCGGACCGTTGAAGTCGGACGTCAGGGAGTTGGCCAGGTAGATGCCGTTGGTTTCGTGCAGGTAGTCGAAGTACTCGTCGCCGTTCACGGCCTGGTAGGAGAAGGTCAGGCTGTGAGCCTGGTGGGTCAGGCCGAACGACAGCGAGTAGGTATCGTTGTCGATCTTGCCCATCAACTTTTTGCCTTCGTCGACGGTCTTGTAGTAGTTCAGGCCCGTGGTCAGGGACAGGGTCTGGCTGTCACCCAGCTCGTGGGTAGCACCGAAGTAGTACTGGTTCCAGAAGTCTTCCACGTTAGCGGCGAACAGGCTGGTCTTCAGGCTCTTGAACGGCTGGTAGTTGACGCCCAGGGTGTTGACCTTGTCGGTTTCCTGGCGGCCGTTGCCGTATTCGGTACGGAATTTCGACAGGCTCTGCTCGGTCCGTGGCGAAACGCGGTCGAACACGCCGCCCTGGAAGGACAGGTTGCTGAACTCTTCGCTGTTGAAGCTCACACCTTCGAAGCTCGAAGGCAGCGCACGGTTACCGATGGTGTCGATGATGCCGCTGCTGAAGTTCTGGCGACCGGCGGTCAAGGTGGTGTTCGAGACACGGAACTTGACGTTGGCCAGGCCCAGTTTGCTCCACTGGTCTACAGCGTCGCCGTCGGAGTCGGCCAGGGTACGGTTGGAGCCGCCCTTGATGTCGCGCTTGCTGCGGTCCAGGACCAGAGCGTTGTAAACCGCCACTTCAGTGCTCACGCCAACGGTGCCTTGGGTGAAACCCGAGGTAGCGTTGAGGATGGTGCCTTGCACCCAGTTGGTACGGTAGTTGTCAGTACGGGCTTCGCCGTGCTTCTGGTAAGTGAACTTGCTGCCACGGAAGCGTTGTTCGTTGGAGAACCAGTTACGGGTTGTACCGCCCAGGCTTGCGCCATCGATAAAGCCTTTGGCCTCGCTTTGGGCGCTGGTGCCGGCCAGTGTGGTTGGAACGAAGTCCTGGCTTGCAGGATCAGCGTAGGCGTTAGCCGTGATGCTGCTGATGGCCAGGGCCAGTAGCGCGGTGCTGCTCAGTTTCATGGGTGAAGCTCCTTTGGTTCTCTTTTTAATGCCGGTCTTTTTAGGTGAACCGGCTATTGGGTGTGTAACTCGTTCAAGCCTTTGCAAACGTTTGCCCATGGGTAAAACCCGAAATAAGGCTGCACGTTTGCAGCAAGGCGAATGCTCGCCCTGCGCAATCCGGTTATCTTTTTATGGGTTGATGCTGACGCCCGAGAACACGTTGCGGCCGAAGGGGCTCACTTTGAAACCTTCGACTTTGGCGCTTAACGGCTGGTTGACCGTCGAGTGGGCGACTGGCGTGATCGGCACCTGCTGCTTGAGCAGTTGCTGCGCCTGTTTGTATAGAACAGTCCTTTGTTCGCGGTCGGTGACGACCTTGGCTTGCTTGATCAGCTTGTCGTACGCCGGGTCACACCACATGGAGTAGTTGTTCCCGCCGATGGCGTCGCAGCTGTAGAGGGTGCCCAGCCAGTTGTCCGGGTCACCGTTGTCGCCGGTCCAGCCGATCAGGCTGATGTCATGCTCGCCATTCTTGGTGCGCTTGATGTACTCGCCCCATTCATAGCTGACGATCTTCACCTTGAGGCCAATCTTTGCCCAATCGCTTTGCAGCATTTCGGCCATCAGCTTGGCGTTGGGGTTGTAAGGCCGTTGTACCGGCATCGCCCACAGGGTGATCTCGGTACCTTCCTTCACGCCGGCAGCCTTGAGCAGTTCCTTGGCTTTTTCCGGGTTGTAGGCGGCGTCCTTGATGGTGTCGTCGTAAGACCACTGGGTCGGCGGCATGGCGTTGACCGCCAGTTGCCCCGCGCCCTGGTACACGGCGTTGAGGATGCTCTGCTTGTTCACCGCCATGTCCAGGGCCTGGCGCACTTCGAGCTGGTCGAAGGGCTTGTGCCGCACGTTATAGGCGATGTAGCCGAGGTTAAAGCCTGGCTTGGTCAGCAGTTGCAGCTTCGGATCGGCCTTCAGGGCTTCGACGTCGGCCGGGCGCGGGTGCAGGGTGATCTGGCATTCGCCGGCCTTGAGCTTTTGTACCCGTACCGAGGCGTCGGTGTTGATCGCAAAAATCAGCTGGTCGAGCTTCACGCGGCTCGGGTCCCAGTACTGTTTGTTGCCGGTGTAGCGAATCTGCGAGTCTTTCTGGTAGCGCTGGAACACGAACGGCCCGGTGCCGATCGGCTTCTGGTTGATGTCGCTGGGCTTGCCGACCTTGAGCAAATGGTCGGCGTATTCGGCCGACAGGATCGAGGCGAAGCTCATGGCGATGTTCTGGATAAACGCGGCGTCGACCGTGTTCAGGGTCATCACCACGGTGTGCGGGTCGGTTTTCTCGACCTTGGCGATATTCTTGTTCAGGCTCATCCCGTTGAAGTACGGAAACTCGGTGGGGTAGGCCTTGCGGAACGGGTGTTCGGGGTCAAGCATGCGATTGAAGGTGAACAGCACGTCGTCGGCGTTGAAGTCGCGCGTCGGCTTGAAGTCCTTGTTGCCGTGGAATTTCACCCCTTCACGCAGGTGGAAGGTATAGGTCAGGCCGTCTTCGGAAATATCCCAACGGGTTGCCAGGCCCGGTACGACATTGGTCGCGCCTTTTTCAAACTCGGCCAAGCGGTTGTAGATAGGCTCGGCGGCGTCGTTATCGGTGGCCGTCGTGTATTGCGCGGTGTCGAAGCCCGCCGGGCTGCCTTCGGAGCAAAACACCAGGCTCTTTTTCTCGGCAGCCTGGCCCATCGAGGCCACAGCCAGCAGGCTGGTGCCAAATATCGCGGATAGAACGGTGGTATGGCGCATAACAATCCCGATCCTTGTTTGTTGTTTTCGTCAGTGAGCAATCGCAAGGTCATTCACGACCTTGCGACAACACTGATCCCACAACGGCAGTTGCCCTACAGAGACGATGCGTCTGCCGTACCACGACGTTATGGGTCGGGAGCCAGGCAGTAAATGCAACGAATCTGACAGACCTTGTAGGTAACGGAGCCGCGATTCGCAGTTAGCTGCCGTAGGACGGCAGCGTGTGCGGAGGTGGTCTGTTTCCTACGGTCTTGGCGGATGCAATAACGGCGACGTTATGAAACGTCGCCGCCAGAGATCCTTACTTGCCGCTTACGCTCACGCCGTAGAAGGAGTTCAAGCCAAATGGGCTGATCTTGAAGTCCTGCACGTTGTTGCGCATGGGTTGATACACCGTCGAGTGCGCGATAGGTGTCATCGGGACTGCATCTTTGAGGATATGTTGCGCCTGCTTGTACAGCTCGGTGCGTTTGGCTACGTCGGAAGTCGCCTTGGCTTCTTTCACGATGCCGTCGAATTTCTTGTCGCACCACTTGGAGAAGTTGTTGCCGGCCAGGGAGTCGCAGCCGAACAGCACGTTCAGCCAGTTGTCCGGGTCACCATTGTCGCCGCTCCAGCCAATGATCATGGCCTGGTTCTCGCCGCCTTTGGAACGCTTGATGTACTCGCCCCACTCATAGCTGACGATGTTCACTTTCAGGCCGATCTGTTTCCAGTCGTTCTGCAGCATCTCGGCCATCAGCTTGGCGTTCGGGTTGTACGGACGCTGGACCGGCATCGCCCACAGGGTGATCTCGGTGCCTTCCTTGACGCCGGCTTCCTTGAGCAAAGCCTTGGCTTTGGTCACATCAAACGGCGCATCCTTGATGGTGGTGTCATAGGACCACTGGGTTGGCGGCATGGCGTTGACAGCCAGTTGGCCTGCGCCCTGGTACACCGAGTCGATGATCTGCTGCTTGTTCACCGACATGTCCAGGGCCTCACGCACGCGCAGGTCGGACAGCGGGTTAGGCGCGGTCTGGCCCTTGAGGACCGGCATTACGTTGTAGGCGATGTAGCCCAGGTTGAAACCGGCCTGGTGCGGCAGTTTCAGGTCCTTGTCTTCACCCAGCGCCTTGAGGTCGGCCGGACGTGGGAACAGGGTCACCTGGCATTCGTTTTTCTTCAGCTTCTGGATACGCACCGACGGGTCGGTAGTGATGGCGAAGATCAGGTTGTCGATCTTCACGTCTTCAGGTTTCCAGTAATCCTTGTTGCCGGTGTAACGGATGTTGGAGTCTTTCTGGTAGCTCTTGAACACGAACGGACCAGTGCCGATTGGCTTCTGGTTGATGTCCTGTGCCTTGCCTTCCTTCAACAGCTGGGCGGCGTATTCAGCCGACTGGATGGAGGCGAAGCTCATTGCCAGGTTCTGGATGAAGGCGGCGTCCACGGTGCCAAGGGTGAACTTGACGGTGTGGTCATCGACTTTCTCAATGTTCTTGATGTTGGTGTCCATACCCATGTCCGTGAAGTACGGGAACTCGGTCGGGTAGGCTTTACGGAACGGATCGTCTTTATTGATCATCCGGTTGAAGGTGAACAGTACGTCGTCAGCCGTGAATTCACGAGTTGGCTTGAAGTACGGGGTGGTGTGGAACTTGACGCCTTCACGCAGGTGGAAGGTGTACGTCAGGCCATCCGGGGAAACGTCCCAGGTCGTGGCGAGCCCAGGAACAACAGCGGTGCCGCCGCGCTCGAACTGGGTCAGACGGTTGAACATGGTTTCGGCCGAAGCATCGAAGTCTGTTCCGGTGGTGTACTGGCCTGGATCAAAACCGGCCGGGCTCCCTTCGGAGCAGAACACCAGGTTGCTCGCCGCTTGGGCGAAAGGTGCAGCAGCCATTAAACCGGCGCTGACTAATAACGGAATGACTGCGTGTTTAAGCATGTTGGCCTCATGATTTGTTGTCATTTTTGGTAGTGAGGGCGACCTCGTGAGTCGACCTGCGGATACTTATGCAGGGCCCATACCCAATGCAAGATGTTGAGAGCCTACAACGGCTAAACAGTGGTACGAACGTACACGAATGTCGCATATGTGTAAGTTCAGACACATTTACGCACTTTTGAGGGTTTTTTTCGGTGCGAGGGCTGCACCAGGAATGCCCAACCGAGGCGTCTGGCGCACTCGGTTGGGGCGCGGCTGTTACTTATTCAGACTGACGCCGTAGAAGGGAGTGAGTCCAAAAGGACTGATCTTGAAGTCCTGCACTTCCTTTCGCAGGGGCTGGAAAACCGTCGAGTTTGCGATAGGCGTTATAGGTACTTGTTCCTTAAGGATTTTTTGTGCCTGTTGATACCACTTGATGCGCTGCTCGCGGTCGCTGCTGACCTTGGCCTGCTGCACCAGTTTGTCGTAGGCCGGGTTACACCATTTTGCATAATTGCTGCCCTTCACCGCGGCACAACTGTAGAGCACGCCCAGCCAGTTATCCGGGTCGCCGTTGTCGCCGGTCCAGCCGTAGATCATCACGTCGTGCTCGCCGGCTTTGGCGCGTTTGATGTACTCGCCCCACTCATAGCTGACGATATTGGCCTTGATGCCAATCTTTTCCCAATCCTGCTGGATCATCTGCGCCGACATCCGGGCATTGGGATTCGACGCGCGTTGTACGGTCATCGCCCACAGGTTGAGGGTGGTACCTGGTGCAACCCCTGCTTCTTTTAGTAGCGCCCGCGCCTTGGCCGGATCGTAGGGCGCGTCCTTGATTGTCGGGTCATAAGACCACTGGGCCGGAGGCAGGGCGTTCTGCGCCAATTGTCCGGCGCTCTGGTACACCGCCTTGATAATTGCCGGCTTGTCGATGGCCATGTCCAGCGCCTGGCGCACCTTGAGCTGGTCCAGGGGCGGGTGGGTCACGTTGTAGGCGAGAAAGCCCAGGTTGAAGCCGGCTTGCTGAAGAACCCGCAGGTTGGGGTCTTGCTTCATCACTTCGATGTCGGAAGGGCGCGGGTAACCGCTGACCTGGCACTCGCCGGCCTTGAGCTTTTGCAGGCGCACGGCGGCGTCCGGGGTGATCGAGAACACCAGGTTGTCGAGCTTCACATCTTCGGGCTTCCAATACTGTTTATTGGCGCTGTAGCGAATCTGCGAATCCTTCTGGTAACGCTTGAACACAAATGGCCCGGTGCCCACCGGTTTCTGATTGATGTCCGCGGCCTTGCCTTCCTTGAGCAACTGCGCGGCATATTCGGCGGACTGCACCGAGGCGAAGCTCATGGCCAGGTTCTGCACGAAGGAGGCGTCAACGTTGTTCAGGTTGAAGCGCACGGTGTGCTCGTCGAGTTTTTCGACGCTCTTGATCGTGGTGTTCAAGCCCATGTCGGTGAAGTAGGGCGACTCCGATGGATAGGCCTTGCGGAACGGGGTCTCGGGATCCAGCAGGCGCTGGAAGGTGAAGAGCACGTCGTCGGCGTTGAAATCACGGGTCGGGGTGAAATAGTCGGTGGTGTGGAACTTGACGCCATCGCGCAGGTGGAAGGTATACATCAGGCCGTCTTTGGACACGTCCCAATTGGTTGCCAGGCCGGGTTCGACTTCAGTGCCGCCACGCTTGAACTGGGTCAGGCGGTTGAACACGGTTTCGGCGGAGGCATCGAAATCGGTGCCGCTTGTGTACTGGCTGGGGTCGAAGCCGGCGGGGCTGGCTTCGGAGCAGTAGACCAGGGTGCCGGCTGCCTGGGCCATGGGCATGAATGCCAGCAGGCCGGCAGCAAGGAGCAGCGGTTTTAAGGTGATTCTTTCCATGGAGACCCCTGAAGTGGCAGGCAAATAGTGCCCGAACGAAAACGGCAGTCACCGAGGTTACCGCCGTTCTTGTCACTCAGGTAGAGATAAGCATGCGAGGCCCCAGTGTCTCCGGGATTCGGCTATTCCAGGTCGCTACGATTTAGCCGGAAAGTGTTCGGGTTTATAAGTGAACGCCCACCACTTGAACGGATTCCAGTACGGGTTGTTCTTTGACGGCTTGAATTTCTTGATTCGCGCCATTTCTTCGCTGACATACTGTTCAGCCTCAGCTCTTACTGCGGTACGGACGTTATCGGTGATCTGAATATTTTGTGCGGATAAGTTCTCCAGGTAGATTTTTTCTACCTTGTCAATGGCAGCTTTTATCTCTTCAGGGGCCAGGTTGGCACTCAAGGTGCCGCTATAACCTTTGACAGGGCGGCCAATCAACTTTTGGAATTGAGCGGCAAACGAAGCATCCCCACCGGTTGCGGAATCACATGACAGCAGGCGCACGTTGTCGAACTCTTCCGGATGGATCCCTTTGCTGTGAAGCGTATCCAGCAATTCTTCCGGACTATTGAGCTTTCCATCATAAGAAACTTTTGCGACCCCGGTAGTCTCATCGACTTTACCGTGTACCAGTATGTTCAATCGCTGGGCCGAACCTTGTTTGTTCACATCCACGAACGTGTAAAGTTTATCGTTGATAGTGTTCAGGCTATCTATTTCTCCACTGAGAATACTGGTTTTTTCAGCAGTAGAAAAAAGGGCCTCGCCGACCGGCAGATTTTTAACCGTTTTCAGGGGCGGCAGTTCGATGCCGTCTACGTTGATAGATGCCGGGGGGACCTCTGGTCCACTCGACTCAATTTCATTTAAAGACGGGTCCGGATGACTATCGCCGGATACTTTCGAAACGCGTGTCAGCTCAAATTCGCTCTTCTGCGAATTATAGTTCTAGCGGTAGTCTTCAGTAACGGTGGAGTTGAACGTGATCGGAGTTTCACTCAGGCTCGCCTCGACCAAACCGGGTGCAACTTCGTGTGCCAGCATCAGGCTTGAGATGACGGCCGCAGCAGTTCCCCCTGTGCGCTCGCCTGCGGTCTTGCCATAGAGGCTGTCATGCACGCCAAACACGATATTGCCTATATTGCCAACAATGGGCAGATTACCAAAGGTTTTGCCCCAGGTGTCTTTCACCGACTTCCAGGCTTGCTGCGAGGCACCAAACACATCCGTCTGGTCGGCCCACACCGCATTGTTGGCGTTCTGCTCCTGATAGTGGGGGGCGATACCTTTGTTCAGATCGCCAAATTGCAGCCCATAACCTGCTTTTCGCGATTCGGTGTAGTTGAATAGCTCTCGTACCGGCACGGATTTATCTTTGTACCAGTGTTCGTACCCCGGATATCGCGACCGATTATCCTGGATGAGGCTGTCGAGCACCGCCCCGGCCGGTGGCCAGTGGGCATTGTGTCGCCCTTGCATATCACCGGTATTGAAACGGCGCATCAATTCATCACGATTGTCTTTGGCCCAGTTCGCAAATTCGTCATCGCCTTTTATCTCGCGGACAGCGCCGTTCTTCAAGTCGATCATGACTCCCTGATTGGGGCGATTGGCGGTATTGCCATCGTAAGGCGTGTAGGGGATAAAGGCATACCCGCTCATGGGGTAGCCGTAAATATTGGGGATAATCACTTGCCCATTCTTGTCCAGCGTGCGATTCACCGCTTCCTGGCCGGCAGGGCTTAACCTTGCGAAATTTTCCGTGTCACTACGAAGGCTCAGCAACGTGCCCCGTGTTACATAGGCGTCTGCTTTTCCCGATCGCTCTGCTATTGTTCCGGAGCCCTCGCGCATCGGCGCGGCTATGTCTTTCTCCCAGCGAGCTTGAAGTTGTCGGCCGAACGCTTCCAAATCATTGATTTTTGTCCGGTCTTTTTTTTCTATTTCCATTTCAGGAAAATTTAAAACCCCACCACGTGCGGGTCTGTCATGCGCTAGAGCACCCGCTGCAATTTCCCATGCGAAATAAGTGTGTGTCTGGGTATCAGAGAGATTTTGTGCTGTGCCCATACCGACATAGGTATTGAACGTTACCGTGAACTTTTCATGCGGGTCGAACCCGGCTGCCAATAAACCCCCACTGAAGTATCCTGCGGGGTCCATGAACAGGCGCACGTTCTGGAACTTGACGTTTCGTTCGCCTTCAGTGCCACTTTCTATATTTTCGATCTGCGTCTTTACACGATTGGCATAGGCATCGATATGAGCCTCTCGCTCATTGTAGATATACCCATCGCCTGGCGCGTGAACAAAGTCGGGTCCGTAAATGGTTGCCTTGTAGATATCAGACTCGTTCCTGGCGGCAGTGCCAACGTTGTCCGTTTCATAAATATCGGTACTCTTCAATGGCGTTGGCGGTATCCGTTCCAGCGCCTCGGTACGTTGTTCTTGAGTCGTACCGGGTAGCGGTGTTTTTGGGTAATGGACAATGTTAAGTTGAACTGAGCTTGTCATTTCAGATTACCTGGCTGGATGTTGATTGCACGCATCTGCGCCGCCATAAACTGTGGATGAGGAGTACGGTGATCTACGCCATGAGTGGTGCAGCGTCCAGGCGTGTTCCGCTCGTTGAGGGTGAGGATGTAGTTGTCCATTGCACGGGTTATAAGTTGAAAAGATTTATCACCAACGCACTTCAATGTGTCCGGACCAGCAGACGCCCGGCGATTAAGCATTTTCTGAAGCTGGTAACCGGTTATTACCGCTGAAACTTCTTGAATTAAGTGCCAGGCAAAAAAAATGCTGCCCGAAGGCAGCGGCATTGCAGTCCTGCTCCCTGAAATGGCAGGTAAACGCTACGCGAACGAGAACGGCGGTCACCACGGTTGCCGCCGTTCGGGTTACCCAGGTTGAGACAAGCGCCTGCGTCGCGGCGATCGCCTTAAAACACCTGTGCGCCGCCATAAACGGTGGACTGTATCCACCGCGGGTCCATAGGATCGCTCCAGACGTGCCGAGGCGGCGTACCACCATCTCCGATCAGGATTTGCCGGCCCTCGTCGCTCCATTCCTGCATGCGTTGTGCGAATTGGCCGTGGTACTCGTTGGCCGGACAAGTGATACCGGCCCATGGGTCCACTATCCACGCATCAGCCCATTCGGGCTCGGCAAATCCAGCGGTCAAGAGGTTAGGCTGACTTGCGGGGCCGCCGACCACGCTGAAGGTGTGTCCCTGCACTTGTGCAATGCGGGCAAAGCCGCCACTGGCGTTAACGGTATCGGTGGCGACCCTGGCCATCTGGTCGCAATTGCCAGCACCCGTTTTCAGGATGACCTCCGAGTAGTTGGGCGCGCCGGTTCGAGTGTATAGCCAGGTCACTATTTCATTGGCCACGTCGCTGCGCAGACTGTTACCGGCATCGGCCAGGGTTTTCTGGTTGGCCGACCGTATACCGGTTGTCTGGAACTGTTCCTCCACCGTTCTCTTGCCCCAACGGGCGTAGGCCTTGTTTTGCTCGTTGACCGTGAGCTGCCCGAAATAGTGAGGCTTTTGAAGGGGCTCAAGTTGTATGGTCTTGGCGGCCACCTCTACCTTCTTGTCCCAGGCATAGACTGCCAGTAGAACTTCACGTTTCTTTTCATCGGACAGTCCGGCCAGGACTCGGTCCAGTTGGGTGGCTTGATCGGGTGTGAAGTTGTATTCAAGGCTCAGTTTTTTTGCCAGTGAGTCCAGGGAGGGCAGTATCACCAGATCGTTATTGTGGGTTTTTCCGGAAATGTCACGATAGAGGTCCTTGTACTCGTCATGCAGCCTGATGATGTCCCGGCTGGCCGGATCGGTGTTTGCGGCGATGCGTTGAAAGTTGAGCGCAGGGTTCGAACCGTCGTATTCGGCCACGTAGTAAATGCCGGTATCGCCCTCGACCACCACATAATCTATTCCTGCGTAGGGTATTTTTATGCCCCTCAGGACGCGCTGGTCATCACTGAGATCACTGATCTGGTCCAGCTTTACAACCACGGTTTCCTGGTTGAGCGCCCGTGGTTGACCGATATCTTCATAGCCGAAGTCCGGCTCATTGAGCACCACCCCGCTGGTTTGGTTGCGGTAGGTAACCGGCGTGTGCCCGGGCACCGACATCAGCTCCTGGCTGGATGTGTCGCTCACTCTATACAGCCTGTGCTCATGCACCACGGTCCGCGCGCCTTCCTGCGTTGGGGCGCCCGGCAAGAGACGCCGATGCTCAAGTGCCTGGGCGTCTTGAGCGACCGATGTATCGGCGTCCTCGATCATTTTTGTGTAGCACAAGCTGTCAATGTTGCGCTTTACGCGGCGCCCAACCGGCGCACAAACGGCTTCAAAATCCTCCAGCGGCTCGGCATGCTCGGTAGGCCCCATCTTGGTCAAGGCGTCCGGTTGTGCGGGGTCGTAGCGGTAAACGTCATCCCCGACCACTACATCGGTATGGGTTGCACGCTTGATCAGGAAGGTCTGGTCTGCGGACAGGCCCTCAGGTACCAGCACGCTTGCCCCTGCAGCTCCCGGCTCGACTTCGCGCGTGAGGGCGATGCGGGTGGAGGACTCAAGGGCTTTCGAGGCCCTCTCTATCCCTTTCTCCACCAGTGAAGTTGCGCCCGAAGCCACCGTCGGCAGCGCATTGAGCACTCCGAACACGATATGGTCGGCCCCGCCTTTCTTGCCGTGCTTGACGTCATCGATGCCGATACCGGCCTCCGCTACGCCGGAGGCGACGTAGAACACCTCGAGGGCCACGGCGACTTCGGGCATCACCAGTGCCAGCGGCGTCATCAGCATCGCGACCTTGGTGGCGGTTTCCAGGCCTTTGAGGATGTTGGCTTTGGTCACGTCGCTGTCGGTGACGATTTGGGTCTCGGCATCCTTGTACGAGCGATCTTTCTGGCGGGCAGTAATGGCCTCGAATGGGTCCTGGGCGAGGGGTTCGGTGGTGATGAAAGTCTGCGGGTTGAATTCATTCAGGCGCTCCAACACATCGGCATCCGGCGCGTCTTTGCGGTGCCAGCCACCCAGCCCGGTCAGTGTCTGGTTCACGCCGTCGGAGAACGTCCGGTCGGCCTGGTCACGCAGCGTGAAATGGGTTGAAAGGGCTTCGCGCTTGGTGGGGTCGGCAGCTTGCTCAGCCAGCCAGTTTTTCATCTGGGCCTGGCTGTCAAAGCGATGAATAGGCGACGAGTTGCCGGGAATATACAAAAGCGTGGGGCTGATGATCTTGCCGTCATCGGTGACCTTGGGGTTTTTGTCGGTGATGTACAGCAGGTCCGAAGATTGAAAACCGTTGATGCTGAGCAGACCCATTTCCAGGCCTGGGTCCTGGGCGGCAGAGGCTTTCAGGTCCTCGACGCGGAGGTTCGACCAGTCTTTATCGGTGGTCAAGTTCGCTGCGCGTAGCGCCAGTTCCTTGTCGCTTGGGCTCAGGCTGCCGGTCTTTTCCTGGAGCAGGATGGCGGCAACGAAGGAGGCCTTGGTCAATGCCGTGTATTTGCTTTCGTGGCTGGGCCAGAACGTATCCAGGAATGTTTTATACGGCGCGGCGCGTTCGGTGTTCCACACCAATTCCCTGAATTGCTCCGGGGTCTTTTTGATCCGCATCGACTCGTTGTATTGCTGGCGCTGGCCGGGCGGGGAGGCGCGGTATATAAACTCATAGGTCTGCTGGGCATTGACGGCAGAGTCAATGGCAAGCCCCGCCTGGCCCAGCGGCGAAAACGTCAGTAGCCGTTCCAGCCAGGTATGCAGGGTCGTGCGTGTTTTTTCCTCGGGCGTCTGGTGTTCATCGGTGTTGTTTTTTTTCTGCACATCTTGCAGGGCCGCCTGGGTCAAGGTTATCCGGTTCAGTACCTTTGCATTGCGAGGAGGCCTTCCCCGTGTCGGGTCGTAGTTGAAGGTAGTAATAAACGTGTTGTCCGGATCAACGTCCTCGCCCCACTTTTTCTTGATTTCGGCCTTGATAAGGTTAGCGGTGCTTTCCAGGGGCGTCTCGAACCCTGTCGTTGCACTGCGAATGTAGTTTTCGACTGTCTTGTTGTATGGCAATCCCGGGATCAACACGTCGTGAGTGTGACGGCGGGGTCGTGATGCGGGAGTGTCGGTGGCCCGATCGGCTGCCTTTACGGGCTGCCCTGGCGAATATGTCTGCCGTGAAGTATCCGTACCTTGGCGGGGTTTTCCCTGTTCTTCGGCAATACCTGCCGAGGAGGGGGTATCAAGGAAGAAGCCGTTGTTTGCCGCGATGGAACCTATGGTGGTCATATGACAAATCCTGATGTGCATGGTGTGCAGGAATGATGTGATGTCCGCCATAGGTGGTTCAGCGTGTAGGCGTGTTCCGTTCTTTGATGGGGAAGATGTAGTTCGCCATTACGCGGGTTATAAGCTGAAAAGATTTATCGCCGGTGCGCTTCAAGGTGTGTGGACCAGAACACTCTCAGCCATTGAGTATTTTCTTAAGCTGATATCCGGTTATTACCGCTGATACTTCTTGAATGAAGTGCGCAGGCAAAAAAAACGCTGCCCGTGGGCAGCGTCATTGCAACTGGGGTACCGCTCGATCAAGGCATCTGGACTTCGATCACGCCATCTGCGGTCATGTTGACCTGGCTGGTGCCGGCTTCGACTTCCGGCGTCGGTGCCGAATCCATCGCTGCGGCTTTCATCATCATCCCGCCACGTGCATACGGCTGTGGATAACCGTTGGTGTTGAAGTTCAGGTTGACGATCTTGTAGCCCTTGCCGCCCAGCGCATCGGTGGCCAGTTGGGCACGGGCCTTGAATGCGGTGACCGCTTCTTTAAGCAGGGCATCTTCGCTGGCCTTGCGGGTCGGGTTGGCGATGGCGAAGTCCATACTGTCCATTTTCAGGTTGGTCAGCATGTCGCCGGTGAGCTTGGACAGGGCGGCGAAGTCGGCACTTTCCATGCGCAGCTCAGCGCGTTCACGCCATCCGGTGATTTTCTGGTTCTTGTTGTCGTAGATCGGGTAGCTGTTGCGGCTACCCTGGCGCAGGGTCACGCCTTTGACTTCGCGGGCCTGGGCCAGCGCCTTGTTCATGGTGGTGGTGATTTCGGCGGCAAGCTTGGCCGGGTCGGTGTTCTGCGACTCGGTGTACAGGGTGACGATCATCTGGTCGCGCGCCACTTCCTGGCTGACTTCGGCACGCAGGGAAATCTGGTTGTAATGCAGTTCGTCAGCGGCCATGGCCGGCAGGCTGGCGAGGGTAGCGGCGCCGAGTGTGAGGGTGGCTGCACTGCGAATGAAACGAGACATGTAAGCTCCTTGAGATGTTCGTGTTCGGTAAGACTGTAGACGCAAGGTTTCAGTTCTTCGGGTTTACACATTCGCTACAAGTTGGCGGATGCCGACGAACGGTCATGATCCTGACCCCTGCGTCAAAGAGCCACACACGCCGTGCCAGCGCTGTCGCTTCGTTTATACTCCGTGCGATCCGCCTGCAGCGCTCATCGGGAGAGCTCATGCTCGCCGCCGTAAAACTGACTTCCGCCACCCGCCAGAACCTTTGGCGCCTGACGTTCATCCGCACCCTGGTGCTGGCCGCACAGGCCGGTTCGGTGGGGCTCGCCTATTGGTTCAAGCTGCTGCCGCTGCCCTGGTTGCAGTTGGCCGTGACCCTCGGCTTCTCCACGGTGCTGTGTGTATTTACCGTGATCCGGCTGCGCACCACGTGGCCTGTGACCGAGCTGGAATACGCCCTGCAACTGGCCTGCGACCTGTTTATCCACAGTGTGTTGCTGTACTTCTCTGGCGGCTCCACCAACCCGTTCGTGTCCTATTACCTGGTGCCACTGACCATCGCGGCGGTGACCTTGCCGTGGCGTTATTCGGTGGTGCTGTCGGGTATTGCCCTGACCCTGTACACCCTGCTGCTGGCACAGTTCTACCCGTTGCAGACCTTCCCCATCGCCCGGGAAAACCTGCAGATCTACGGCATGTGGCTGAGCTTTGCCCTGTCGGCGGCGGTCATCACCTTTTTTGCCGCACGAATGGCGGAAGAGCTGCGCCGCCAGGAAGAGCTGCGCGCCATTCGCCGTGAAGAAGGCCTGCGGGACCAGCAGTTGCTGGCCGTCGCCACCCAGGCCGCCGGCGCGGCCCACGAATTGGGCACGCCGCTGGCGACCATGAGCGTACTGCTCAAGGAAATGACCCAGGACCACCACGACCCGGCCCTGCAAGACGACCTGAGCGTGCTGCAGGAACAGGTCAAGCAGTGCAAGCTGACCTTGCAGCAGCTGGTGCGCGCCGCCGAGGCCAATCGCCGCCTGGCGGTGGAGATGCAAGACGTCACCCAGTGGCTGGACGAAGCCCTGAACCGCTGGCACCTGATGCGTCCCGAAGCCAGTTACCGGTTCCACCTGCTGGGCCAGGGCACGGTGCCGCGCATGGCACCGCCGCCGGACCTGACCCAGGCGCTGCTGAACCTGCTGAACAACGCCGCCGATGCCTGCCCGGAAGGGTTGGAAGTGACCCTGGACTGGGATACGGAAGACTTCACCATCAGCATTCGCGACCACGGCGCCGGTGTGCCGCTGGCGATTGCCGAGCAGATCGGCAAGCCCTTCTTTACCACCAAGGGCAAAGGCTTCGGCCTGGGCCTGTTTTTGAGCAAGGCCAGCGTGACCCGCGCGGGCGGCTCAGTGAAACTCTATAGTCATGAGGAAGGCGGCACGCTCACCGAGCTGCGCCTGCCCCGTGTCGCACGAGGAGACATCGATGAGTGACGAGATCCAAGTCGAAGGCGAAGAACTGCCGCACCTGCTGCTGGTAGATGACGACGCCACCTTTACCCGCGTGATGGCCCGCGCCATGAGCCGTCGTGGCTTTCGCGTCAGCACCGCAGGTTCCGCCGAGGAAGGCCTGGCCATCGCCACGGCCGACCTGCCGGAATACGCGGCCCTGGACCTGAAAATGGACGGCGACTCCGGCCTGGTGCTGCTGCCCAAGCTGCTGGAGCTGGACCCGGAAATGCGCGTGGTGATCCTCACCGGCTATTCCAGCATTGCCACCGCCGTCGAGGCGATCAAGCGTGGCGCCTGCAACTACCTGTGCAAGCCGGCAGACGCCGACGACGTGCTGGCCGCCTTGCTCTCCGAGCACGCCGACCTCGACACCCTGGTGCCGGAAAACCCGATGTCGGTGGACCGCCTGCAGTGGGAACACATCCAGCGGGTGTTGACCGAGCACGAAGGCAACATCTCCGCCACGGCCCGCGCCCTGGGCATGCATCGTCGAACGTTGCAGCGCAAGTTGCAGAAACGCCCGGTTCGACGTTGAACGGCGACTGAACAATCTGCTTCAGGCCGCACGGAGCCCTGAACCGATCGTTTATGATCGGTTCAAACGCCTGTTATTTTTTTTCCTACCGAGCCTGAACAATGAATCAGAACGCTGAGTATTCCGCGGTCAATGACGCGGTGCGTGGGCAATTTTTAAGGAAAGTCTGGGCGCTGATCACCCCCTACTGGCGCAGTGAGGAGAAGTTCAAGGCCTGGCTGTTGTTGCTGGTGGTGCTGGGGCTTTCGCTGTTCAGTGTGGCCGTGTCGGTGTGGTTCAACAGCTGGAACCGCGACTTCTATAACGCCCTGGAAAAGAAGGACTACGACGCCTTCACCCACCTGCTGATGTATTTCAGCGTGATCGCCGTGGTGGCGATCGTCACCGGGGTGTTCACTTCCTATTTGCAGCAAATGCTCACCATCCGCTGGCGGCGCTGGCTGACTGAAACCTACTTCGCCAAGTGGCTGAGCGAGAAGAACTACTACCACCTGGAATATGGCGGCTACACCGATAACCCCGACCAACGTATCTCCGAAGACCTCAACGCCTTTACCAGCAGCACCCTGAGCCTGGGCCTGGGGTTTATCAGTAACCTGGTGAGCCTGGTGTCGTTCTCGGTGATCCTGTGGGGCGTGTCCGGCAGTATCGAGGTTTGGGGCATCACGATTCCCGGCTATATGTTCTGGGCGGCACTGGTATATGCCGTGCTGGGCAGTTGGTTGACCCACTTGATTGGTCGAAAACTGATCGGCTTGAGCAACCGCCAGCAACGCTTCGAGGCCGACTTGCGTTTCAGCCTGGTGCGGGTGCGCGAGAACGCGGAAAGCATCGCGCTGTTCAATGGCGAGCCGAATGAACACCAGCAACTGAGTGCACGTTTCGGGCGGGTGTGGAGCAACTTCTGGAGCATCATGCAGCTCAAGAAGCGCCTGAACTTTTTCACCAGTGGTTACTCGCAGATCGCGATCATCTTCCCGTTTGTGGTGGCAGCGCCGCGTTACTTTTCCGGCCAGATAGAGCTGGGCGTGCTGATGCAAGTGGCCAGTGCGTTTGGCAGCGTGCAGGGCAGCCTGAGCTGGTTTGTCGACGCGTACACCGTGTTGGCCAGCTGGCGTGCGACCTGTGATCGTCTGCTGAGCTTTGGCGAGGCGATGGAAGAAAACGAAGGCCGCAACACGGGCATCGAGTTGCAACGCCAGGGCGGCAATTTGCAGATGAGCAACCTCAGCCTCGATCTGGCGGATGGTCGTCACCTGCTCGATGGCGCCAACCTGACGGTTGCCGAGGGTGAGCGATTGATGCTCAGCGGGCGTTCCGGCAGCGGCAAGTCAACCTTGCTGCGGGCCATGGGCAATCTCTGGCCAAACGGCCACGGCAACATCCGCTTGCCGGCCGAGCGTTATCTGTTCCTGCCGCAAAAGCCGTACCTGCCGATTGGTACCTTGCGGGGTGTGTTGAGTTATCCACAGGAGGAGGGCGCGTACCCGGCGCAACGTTATGCACAGGTCCTGGAAACCTGCCGCCTGGCGCATCTGATTCCACGCTTGGACGAAGCCAATCACTGGCAGCGCATGCTGTCGCCGGGTGAGCAACAGCGCCTGGCGTTTGCGCGGGCGTTGTTGTTTGAACCGCAATGGCTGTACATGGACGAGGCCACCTCGGCGATGGACGAGGAAGATGAGGCGGCGCTGTATCAGGCGTTGATCGATGAGTTGCCGGGGTTGAGCATCGTCAGCGTCGGGCACCGCAGCAGCCTCAAGCGTTTCCATGGGCGGCATGTGCGGATACAGGACGGGCAGCTACAAGAACAGCCAGTGTCCTGAAGTCGGACTCGGTCAATGTGGGAGCGGGCTTGCTCGCGAATACGGTGGGTCAGTTAATACATAGGGTGACTGATAGACCGCATTCGCGAGCAAGCCCGCTCGCACATTGGATCAGTGTCGTCTGGTCGACCTGGTGCCAACAAAAAAGCCCGGCTGATCATCGATCAGCCGGGCTTTTTTATGCCGCTTGAAAGCTATTACTTCTTCAAGCCGTAATGCTCATCCAGCATCCCCGGGGCGTTTGGCGTTTTTGGCGCGTAATCCCGTGGCGGTTCCTGATTTTCCCGCGGAGGGGTCAGGCGTTCCCGTGGAGCGTGCGGTGCATCGGAATGCAGCGCGGCCAGCAGGCGCTGGCGGGTGATGTCGTCCAGGGCCAGGCGGTTGGCACCCTCGGCGAGATGATCCTGTACTTCCTGATAGCTCTGAGTGAGCTTTTTCACCAGGGTCGCGGTGCTGTTGAAGTGGGTAACAACCTCGTTCTGATAACTGTCAAAACGTTCCTGAATGTCATCCAGCTGACGCTGCGTGCGGTTAGGCGCGGCATTCGGCAGCAGGCGGGCAACCAGGAATCCAATGGCGACACCGGCAACCAAGGCGAGAGTCGGCAACAACCAAACTAAGAGCGAGTGTTCCACGAGTCCTTCCTCTATAAACGGCTTTGCTTTACGTTAACGGCTCGGACCTGCGCTGTATACCGCGATTAAGCTCGCAATGATGCCATGCACAGACTTTTAGCTAGACGAGTCGACCCCTTGAGAGGTCACGGAGTTCCTTCCTTGCTGATGCGTGAAACCCCCGTTTTGATCGATGGCCCGGTAGGCCAACTGGAAGCCCTGTATCTGGATCACCCCGAGCCACGTGGCCTGGCGCTGATCTGTCACCCGAACCCGGTGCAGGGCGGCACCATGCTCAACAAAGTCGTATCGACCCTGCAACGCACCGCGCGCGATGCCGGCTTGATCACGTTACGTTTCAATTATCGCGGTGTCGGCACCAGTGCCGGTACGCACGATATGGGCACCGGTGAAGTCGACGACGCCGAAGCGGCAGCCACCTGGCTGCGTGAAAAGCATCCCGACCTGCCGATCACCCTGCTGGGTTTTTCCTTCGGCGGGTTTGTCGCGGCCACCCTCGGCGGCCGCCTGGAAGCCAAGGGCGAAAAACTCGCGCACCTGTTCATGGTGGCCGCGGCCGTGATGCGCCTGCGGGATAACGACGTGTTGCCACAAGGCTGCCCATTGACCGTGATCCAGCCGGAAACCGACGAAGTGGTCGACCCGCAACTCGTCTACGACTGGTCCGCGGCCCTGAATCGCCCCCATGAGCTGCTGAAAGTGGCAGAATGCGGACACTTTTTTCATGGCAAGCTGACCGATCTCAAGGATCTTGTGCTGCCACGTCTTTCGAATTGATGACAAGCGATCACCCATGACGACCCGTACCCGCATCCTCACCGGCATCACCACCACCGGCACGCCGCACCTGGGCAACTACGCCGGCGCGATTCGCCCGGCGATCCTTGCCAGCCAGGACGCCAACGCCGACTCCTTCTACTTCCTGGCCGACTACCACGCCCTGATCAAGTGCGATGACCCGCAGCGCATCCAGCGCTCGCGCATGGAAATCGCCGCGACCTGGCTGGCCGGTGGCCTGGATGTGAACCGGGTAACCTTCTACCGCCAGTCCGACATCCCGGAAATCCCCGAGCTGACCTGGCTGCTGACCTGCGTGGCGGCCAAGGGCTTGCTCAACCGTGCGCACGCCTACAAGGCCTCGGTGGACAAGAACCTGGAGAACGGCGAAGACCCGGATGCGGGGATCACCATGGGCCTGTACAGCTACCCGGTGCTGATGGCCGCGGACATCCTGATGTTCAACGCCCACAAGGTGCCGGTCGGTCGTGACCAGATCCAGCACGTGGAAATGGCCCGCGATATCGGCCAGCGCTTCAACCACCTGTTCGGCAAGGGTAAAGAATTCTTCACCATGCCCGAAGCGCTGATCGAAGAAAGCGTCGCCACCTTGCCGGGCCTGGATGGCCGCAAGATGTCGAAGAGCTACGACAACACCATCCCGTTGTTCACCAGCGCCAAGGACATGAAGGACGCGATCTCGCGGATCGTCACCGACTCCCGCGCGCCGGGCGAAGCCAAGGATCCGGACAACTCGCACCTGTTCACCCTGTACCAGGCGTTTGCCACCCAGGCCCAGGAAGAAGAGTTCCGCGGTGAACTGCTGCAAGGCCTGGGCTGGGGCGAGGCGAAGAACCGTCTGTTCCAACTGCTGGACGGCCAACTGGGCGAAGCGCGCGAGCGTTATCACCAACTGATGTCGCGCCCGTCGGACATGGAAGACCTGCTGCTGGTCGGCGCCCGCAAAGCCCGCGCCGTGGCTGCACCGTTCCTGGCCGAACTGCGTGAAGCGGTGGGCCTGCGCTCGTTCGTCAATCCGGTCGCCGTGGCTGCCACCACCAAGAAGAAAGCTGCGAAAGCCGCGCGCTTTGTCAGCTTCCGCGAAGACGACGGCAGCTTCCGCTTCCGTTTGCTGGCGGCCGAAGGCGAGCAACTGCTGCTGTCGCGCAACTTTGCCGACGGTAAAACCGCAGGCGCCGTAACCAAGCAGCTGCAATCGGGGCAGGCGCTGGATGTACGCAGTGAAGCCTCGAGCTTCAGCGTGTGGCTGGACGGTGAAGTCGTCGCCGATAGCCCGGCGTTCGCCGACAGCGCCTCGCGGGATGCGGCGATCGAAGCCTTGCGCGTTGCGTTGACCCCAATCGAGGATTGACCCGACCAAGGGTTGATTGCCATTCTTCAGGGCCGTCGTTACAGTGGCGGCCCGTTTTTGTTGCCTTGCTAACGAATTATGACGCCCCTAGAACGATATCAAGCTGATCTGAAACGCCCTGAATTCTTCCATGACGCTGCCCAGGAAACTGCGGTGCGCCATTTGCAGCGCCTGTACGACGATCTGGTCCAGGCCTCGCAGAACAAGCCGGGCATGTTCAGCAAGCTGTTTGGCAAGAAAGACCATACGCCGGTCAAGGGCCTGTATTTCTGGGGTGGTGTTGGCCGGGGCAAGACTTACCTGGTGGACACCTTCTTCGAAGCGCTGCCGTTCAAGGAAAAGGTCCGCACCCACTTCCACCGCTTCATGAAGCGCGTGCATGAAGAGATGAAGACCCTGCCGGGCGAAAAGAACCCGCTGACCATCATCGCCAAGCGCTTCTCGGAAGAAGCCCGGGTGATCTGTTTCGATGAGTTCTTCGTGTCCGACATCACCGACGCGATGATCCTCGGCACCCTGATGGAAGAGTTGTTCAAGAACGGCGTGACCCTTGTCGCCACCTCGAACATCGTGCCCGACGGCCTGTACAAGGACGGCCTGCAACGCGCGCGTTTCCTGCCGGCCATCGCCCTGATCAAGCAGAACACCGACATCGTCAACGTCGACAGCGGCGTCGACTACCGCCTGCGTCACCTTGAACAAGCCGAACTGTTCCACTACCCGCTCAACGAAGTGGCCCAGGAAAGCCTGCGCAAGAGCTTCCGCGCGCTGACGCCGGAATGCACCCAGGCGATTGAAAACGACAAGCTGATCATCGAAAACCGCGAAATCATCGCACTGCGCACCTGCGATGACGTGGCCTGGTTCGAATTCCGCGAACTGTGCGACGGCCCTCGCAGCCAGAACGACTACATCGAACTGGGCAAGATCTTCCACGCGGTGATCCTGAGCGGTGTCGAGCAGATGAGCGTCACCACCGACGACATCGCGCGGCGCTTTATCAACATGGTCGACGAATTCTACGACCGCAACGTCAAGCTGATCATCTCGGCGGAAGTCGAGCTCAAGGACCTCTACACCGGCGGCCGCTTGAACTTCGAATTCCAGCGCACCTTGAGCCGCTTGCTGGAAATGCAGTCCCACGAGTTTCTGTCGCGGGCGCACAAGCCGTAAGCGATGTGCTTGAAATGAAAAAGGCCCGCAGCGATGCGGGCCTTTTTTTATGCAAATTTCCAGGTCAACAGAAAGCAACTGTGGGAGCCGGGCTTGCCCGCGATAGCGGTCTGTCGGTTGATGCCGCTGGTGCCTGGCACGCCGCCATCGCAGGCAAGCCAGCTCCCACATTTTTACTGTGTATACCCTTTGGTTACGCGGCCTGCTGGAACTGCTGGCGATACTGGTTGGGCGACAGCTCGGTATGCTGGCGGAACAGCCTCGCAAAGAAGCTCGCGTCGTCGTAGCCCA
This sequence comes from Pseudomonas sp. Ag1, assembly GCF_000278565.1. Classification (NCBI taxonomy): domain Bacteria; kingdom Pseudomonadati; phylum Pseudomonadota; class Gammaproteobacteria; order Pseudomonadales; family Pseudomonadaceae; genus Pseudomonas; species Pseudomonas sp. Ag1. Next base: position 36,264 of record NZ_AKVH01000107.1, on the reverse strand, counting down.
CCTCGTAACTGATGGTCTTGATGCTTTTGCGGCTGCCGGACAGCAGGCCCTTGGCTGTCTCGATGCGCAACCGTTGCAGGTAGTGCAGCGGCTTGTCACCGGTGGCGGTCTGGAAGCGGCGCATGAAGTTGCGGATGCTCATGCCGTGTTCCCGGGCCACGTCTTCGAAGCGGAACTTGTCGGCGAAGTGCTCTTCGAGCCAATGCTGGATCTGCAGGATGATCACGTCCTGGTGCAGCTTCTGCCCGCCAAAACCGATGCGCCCGGGGGCGTAGCTGCGTTGCACTTCGTAGAGGATGTCGCGGGCTACGGCCTGGGCGATGTTGGCGCCGCAGAAGCGTTCGATCAGGTAGATGTAGAGGTCGCAGGCTGAAGTGGTGCCGCCGGCGCAGTAGAGGTTGTCGGCGTCGGTCAGGTGCTTGTCCTGGTTCAGCTGCACCTTGGGAAAGCGTTCGGTGAAAGCGTTGAAGAAGCGCCAATAGGTGGTCGCTTCCTTGCCATCCAGCAGGCCGGCTTCGGCGAGCCAGAACACCCCGGTGGCTTCGCCGCACAGCACCGCGCCACGGGCGTGTTGTTCGCGCAGCCAGGGCAGCACTTGGGGGTAGCGTTGGCACAACGAGTCGAAATCGTCCCAGAAGGCCGGGAGCACGATGATGTCGGCGTTTTCGAGGCCGCCGTCCACCGGCATGATCACATCGCTGAAGCTGCGCACCGACTGCCCGTCGGGGCTGACCAGGCGGGTTTCGAAGGCGGGAGTGAGGCCCTGGCCCAGCTGTTTGCCGTAGCGCAGGCTCGCGAGGTGGAAGAAATCCTTGGCTTGCATGAGGGTTGAAGCGAATACCCGATCAATGGCCAAAATGCTGACGCGCCGCAAGGGCGTGGAGATTTGGTTAGACATAATTTCATTTATTCTTATAGGGGAAAGTGGTCACCAGACGGCTGGATCGTCTTATTTTTTGTCGCATGTGTCCAGTGTCCTGTGACGCCTTCGCGGCTTAGGCTCTGTGATCCCGGTCTTGTCCGACAATTCACACAGGTGACCCATGATTCCCAGAACCTTGTTCAGCTCGGAGCACGAACTCTTCCGCCAGAGCGTGCGCACCTTCCTCGAAAAAGACGCGGCGCCGTTCCACGGGCAATGGGAAAAGCAGGGCTACATCGACCGCAACCTGTGGAACAAGGCGGGGGAGGCGGGGATGCTCTGCTCGCATTTGCCGGAAGAGTACGGCGGCCTCGGGGCGGACTTTCTCTACAGCGCGGTGGTGATCGAGGAGATCAGTCGCCTGGGATTGACCGGGATTGGTTTCTCCCTGCATTCGGACATTGTTGCGCCCTACATCCTGCATTACGGCAGTGAGGCGCTGAAGCACAAGTACCTGCCCAAGCTGATCTCCGGGGAAATGGTCACGGCGATTGCCATGACCGAGCCGGGGGCCGGGTCCGACCTGCAAGGGGTCAAGACTACGGCGGTGCTGGATGGCGATGAATACGTGATCAACGGCTCCAAGACGTTCATCACCAATGGCTTCCTGGCTGATCTGGTGATCGTCGTGGCCAAGACCGATCCCAAGGCCGGCGCCAAGGGCACCAGTCTGTTTCTGGTGGAGGCCAACACGCCGGGCTTCGACAAGGGCAAGCGCCTGGAGAAGGTCGGGATGAAGGCCCAGGATACATCGGAGCTGTTCTTCCAGGATGTGCGGGTGCCCAAGGAGAATCTGCTGGGCCAGGCGGGGATGGGCTTTGCCTACCTGATGCAGGAGTTGCCGCAGGAGCGTTTGACGGTGGCGATTGGTGCGCTGTCGTCAGCTGAGGCGGCGTTGCAATGGACGCTGGAATACACCCGGGACCGCAAGGCGTTCGGCAAGGCGATCATCGACTTCCAGAACACCCGATTCAAACTGGCGGAGATTGCCACTGAAACCCAGATCGGCCGGGTGTTTGTCGACAAGTGCATGGAGTTGCACCTGGAAGGCAAGCTCGATGTGCCCACGGCAGCGATGGCCAAATACTGGGCCACGGACCTGCAGTGCAAGGTGCTGGATGAGTGTGTGCAACTGCACGGCGGGTATGGGTTTATGTGGGAATACCCGATTGCGCGGGCGTGGGCAGATGCGCGGGTGCAGCGGATTTATGCGGGGACGAATGAGATCATGAAGGAGATTATTGCGCGGGCGCTTTGAATTCTTGGTGTTTTTGAGGGCCTCTTCGCGAGCAAGCCCGCTCCCACATTCGACTGCATTCCAAAGGTGGAACTCGGTGGAATGTGGGAGCGGGCTTGCTCGCGAAGGCGGTCTAGAGATCAATCAAGGCGCAGGATTCGGATGATCCTTCTGGATCGCCTCAATCCCCGCCAGCACCTCATCCGACAGTTTCAGGTCGGCGCTGGCGATGTTGCTGTCCAGCTGCTCCAGGGTCGTGGCGCCAATGATGTTGCTGGTCACGAACGGTTGTTGGGTTACAAACGCCAATGCCATCTGCGCCGGGTCCAGGCCGTGCTCACGGGCCAGTGCCACATAACGGCTGCATGCAGCTTCCGACTGCGGGTTGAAGTAGCGGCTGAAGCGGCTATAGAGGCTCAGGCGGCCCTTGGCCGGGCGTGCGCCACCTTCGTACTTGCCGCTGAGCATGCCGAACGCCAGCGGTGAATACGCCAGCAAACCGCACTGTTCACGGATGGCGATTTCCGCCAGGCCCACTTCAAAGCTGCGGTTGAGCAGGTTGTAGGGGTTCTGGATCGACACCGCGCGGGTCCAGCCACGGGCTTCGGCCAGGGCCAGGAACTTCATGGTGCCCCACGGGGTTTCGTTGGACAGGCCGATGTGGCGGATCTTGCCGGCCTTGACCTGCTCATCCAGGGCTTCGAGGGTTTCTTCCAGCGGCGTCAGGTCTTCTTCGGCCTTGTGCTTGTAGCCCAGTTGGCCGAAAAAGTTGGTGCTGCGTTCCGGCCAGTGCAGCTGGTAGAGGTCGATCCAGTCGGTTTGCAGGCGCTTGAGGCTCGCGTCCAGGGCTTCGGCGATGTGCTTGCGGTTGTGCTTGAGGCTGCCATCGCGGATGTAGTCGATGGTGTTGCCGGGGCCGGCGATCTTGCTGGCGAGGATCCAGTCGGCACGGTCGCCGCGGCTTTTGAAGTAATTACCGATGTAGCGCTCGGTGGTGGCGTAGGTGTCGGCCTTGGGCGGCACCGGGTACATTTCCGCGGTGTCGAGGAAGTTGATCCCCGCGGCCTTGGCCCGTTCGATCTGTGCGAAGGCCTCTGCCTCGCTGTTCTGCTCGCCCCAGGTCATGGTGCCCAAGGCTATCGCGCTCACGTTCAGATCGGTTCGGCCCAGCTGTCGATAGTCCATCGGGTACTCCTTCGGGGAAAACAATCATAAAAGCAGGTTGAAATTTTTTTGGCAATCTGCATAATTGCCCACCTCTTTCTGCAGTGGAAGTGATGCGCCGCCTGCCGAAGAATCTTGCCGTTGAACGGACGCGCCGACCCGAGCCCCCGATAGCGTCTGTATCCGGCTGCCTTTGACTTGTCAAAGTACGCACTATTCAGTAAGATCCGCCGTCTAATTTACAGGGCGGCCCCTGAGGCTATTAAAGAATGACAACTTTTACTGCAAAACCAGAAACAGTTCAGCGCGACTGGTTTGTCGTCGACGCCGCTGGTCAGACCCTGGGTCGTCTGGCCACTGAAGTCGCCAGCCGTCTGCGTGGCAAGCACAAGCCTGAGTACACCCCTCACGTTGATACCGGTGACTACATTGTCATCATCAACGCCGAGCAGGTACGTGTTACCGGCAACAAAGCGCAAGACAAAATGTACTACCGTCACTCCGGTTTCCCAGGCGGTATCAAGTCTTCGAACTTCGAAGGCCTGATCTCCAAAAAGCCTGAAGCCCCGATTGAAATCGCGGTCAAAGGTATGCTGCCGAAGGGCCCACTGGGTCGCGACATGTATCGCAAGCTGAAAGTCTATGCGGGCGCTGCTCACCCTCATGCTGCTCAGCAGCCCCAAGAACTGAAGTTTTAACGGAATAGTTCATTATGTCGGCGACTCAAAATTACGGCACTGGCCGTCGCAAAACCGCTACCGCTCGCGTTTTCCTGCGTCCGGGTACTGGTAACATCTCGATCAACAACCGCACTCTGGAAAATTTCTTCGGTCGCGAAACTGCCCGCATGGTAGTTCGTCAGCCGCTGGAATTGACCGAGACCGTTGAAAAGTTCGACATCTACGTCACCGTTATCGGTGGCGGTGTAAGTGGTCAAGCTGGCGCAATCCGCCACGGTATCACTCGCGCTCTGATGCAGTACGACGAAACCCTGCGTGGCGCTCTGCGCAAAGCTGGCTTCGTGACTCGCGATGCTCGTGAAGTTGAACGTAAGAAAGTTGGTCTGCGTAAAGCGCGTAAGCGTCCGCAGTACTCGAAGCGTTAATTCGCTTTTACGTTCCAGAAAACGCCCAGCCTCCTCACGGAGCTGGGCGTTTTTTATTGCCTGCTATTTATGTAAAAAAATCTGTGTGACAACTTGCCACATCCGTAGAGCCCCTATACTCAAAGGCTTGGAGCCAGTGCCGGGGGTAATTACCTTGTCAGACGTGGGGCTTTTCATTACCATTCGGCAAAATTTTTATAAGTTCAGATTTAACACTTAGTAGACGCCTGATTTAACAGGCCACAAAGCTGATGGGAGAGGACTGAATGAGCAATGACGGCGTGAATGCAGGCCGGCGTCGCTTCTTGGTAGCAGCCACATCCGTGGTGGGTGCTGCAGGAGCGGTGGGGGCTGCGGTCCCGTTCGTGGGGTCATGGTTTCCCAGTGCCAAGGCGAAAGCCGCAGGTGCACCGGTGAAGGTGAATGTCAGCAAGATCGATCCAGGCCAGCAAATGATTGCTGAATGGCGCGGTCAGCCAGTGTTCATCGTTCGTCGTACCGAGGAAATCCTGGGAAATCTGAAGAAGATCGAGGGCCAGCTGTCCGACCCCGACTCGAAGAATTCCGACCAACCCGCTTACGTCGATAAGGAAATTCGCTCGATCAAGCCGGAAATTCTGCTGCTGATCGGTATCTGCACCCACTTGGGTTGCTCTCCCACCTTCCGCCCGGAAGTGGCGCCCGCGGACCTGGGCAAGGACTGGGTCGGGGGCTATTTCTGCCCGTGCCACGGTTCTCACTACGACCTCGCTGGCCGCGTCTACAAGTCACAACCTGCACCACTGAACCTGCCAGTTCCGCCACATCACTACGAGACTGACAGTGTCATTGTCATTGGCGTCGACGAGGGGGAGAAAGCCTGATGAGCAAGTTCATGGATTGGGTGGATGCGCGCTTCCCCGCGACCAAGATGTGGGAAGACCACCTCAGCAAGTACTACGCACCGAAGAACTTCAACTTCTTCTATTTCTTTGGCTCCCTGGCACTTCTGGTACTGGTCAATCAGATCGTTACCGGTGTCTGGCTGACGATGAGCTACACCCCGTCGGCCGAAGAAGCCTTCGCCTCCGTCGAATACATCATGCGCGACGTCGAGTACGGCTCGATCCTGCGTCTGCTGCACTCCACCGGCGCCTCGGCGTTCTTCATCGTCGTCTACATGCACATGTTCCGTGGCCTGCTCTACGGTTCGTACCAGAAGCCCCGCGAGCTGGTGTGGGTGTTTGGCATGCTGATCTACCTGGCACTGATGGCCGAGGCCTTCATGGGCTACCTGCTGCCGTGGGGCCAGATGTCCTATTGGGGCGCCCAGGTGATCATCTCGCTGTTCGGTGCGATCCCGGTCATCGGCAACGACCTGACCCAGTGGATTCGCGGTGACTACCTGATCTCCGGAATCACCCTGAACCGCTTCTTCGCCTTGCACGTGGTGGCCTTGCCGATCGTGATCCTGGGCCTGGTAGTGCTGCACATCCTGGCGTTGCACGAAGTGGGTTCGAACAACCCCGACGGCGTGGATATCAAGAAGCACAAGGACGAAAACGGCGTACCACTGGACGGCATTCCGTTCCACCCGTACTACACCGTGAAAGATATCGTCGGTGTGGTGGTGTTCCTGTTCATCTTCTGCTCGATCGTGTTCTTTTTCCCGGAGATGGGCGGTTATTTCCTCGAGAAACCGAACTTCGAACAGGCGAACGCCTTCAAGACCCCGGAACACATTGCCCCGGTCTGGTACTTCACTCCGTTCTACGCGATCTTGCGGGCGATTCCCGACAAACTCATGGGCGTTATCGCCATGGGCGCAGCGATTGCAGTGCTGTTCGTGCTGCCGTGGCTCGACCGTAGCCCGGTCAAGTCCATGCGCTACAAGGGCTGGCTGAGCAAGATCTGGCTGTGGGTGTTCTGCATTGCGTTCGTGATCCTGGGTGTACTGGGCGTATTGGCGCCGACCCCGGAGCGTACGTTGCTGTCGCAGGTCTGCACCTTCCTGTACTTCGCCTACTTCATTCTGATGCCGTTCTATACCCGGCTCGAGAAGACCAAACCGGTACCGGAAAGGGTGACTGGCTGATGAAAAAATTATTCGTTGCATTCATTCTTGCGGCCCTGCCGCTGCTGTCCTTCGCCGCTGAACACGGCCCAGAGCTGGAAAAAGTCGACATCGACGTCTCGGACAAAGCCGCAATGCAGGACGGGCTGCGTACGTTCACCAACTACTGCATGGGCTGCCACAGCGCCAAGTTCCAGCGTTACGAGCGAGTGGCCGACGACCTGGGCATTCCCCATGACGTGATGCTGAGCCACTCGGTGTTCACCGGGGCGAAGATCGGCGACCACATGACCATCGGCATGCAACCGGCCGACGCCAAGACCTGGTTCGGGGCTGCACCGCCCGACCTGACCCTGGTGGCCCGTGTGCGTGGCACCGATTGGCTCTATGGCTACCTGAAATCCTTCTATGAAGACCCGACGCGTCCCTACGGCGTGAACAACAAAGTGTTCCCGAACGTCGGTATGCCTAACGTTCTGGTCGGCCTGCAAGGTCGCCAAGTGGTAGGATGCAAGCAAGTACAAATCGTCGAAGACGGCAAGAAGCAGTATGATCCGCTCACCGGTACGCCTTTGACTCATGAAGCGTGCGATCAGCTGACCATAGTGCCGAAGACCGGCACGCTGAACGAAGAGCAGTTCGACGAGAAGGTCAAGAATCTGGTGACCTTCCTGGCCTACTCGGCCAACCCAGTGAAGCTGCAGCATCAGCGCATTGGTACCTATGTGTTGCTGTACCTGGCCTTCTTCTTCGTGTTCGCCTATCTGCTGAAACGCGAATACTGGAAGGATGTGCATTGATCCAACCGTAAGTAATTGCTGTTAATCTTGCGCGCCCAGCGGCATCTCTGAAGGTAAGTCTGGTTTATCCAGGCGTCACGGAGATGCTCACTGGGCGCGCTCGTTTTTGAGCTTCCGATAATTTCAACAAGCGAGGAGGACCGCCATGGGCGTGACCAATCGGTTGGCCTGTTACTCCGACCCCGCCGACCACTATTCCCACCGAGTACGCATCGTGCTCGCAGAGAAGGGTGTCAGCGCAGAGATCATCAGTGTGGAGGTGGGACGTCACCCGCCGAAACTGATCGAAGTGAACCCTTACGGCAGCTTGCCCACCCTGGTCGATCGTGACCTGGCGTTGTGGGAGTCAACCGTGGTGATGGAATACCTGGATGAGCGTTATCCCCATCCACCGTTGCTGCCGGTGTATCCGGTGGCGCGTGCCAACAGCCGCCTGCTGATCCATCGGATCCAGCGTGACTGGTGTGGCCTGGTGGACCTGATTCTGGATTCACGCAGCAAGGAAGCGGCCCGGGTTCAGGCGCGCAAGGAATTGCGCGAGAGCCTGACCGGTGTTTCGCCGTTGTTTGCCGACAAACCTTTTTTCCTCAGCGAGGAACAAAGTCTGGTGGATTGCTGCCTATTACCCATACTCTGGCGCTTGCCGATTTTGGGCATAGAACTGCCGCGGCCTGCCAAGCCGCTGCTTGACTACATGGAGCGCCAGTTTGCGCGTGAGGCTTTCCAGGCGAGTCTGTCTGGTGTCGAACGCGATATGCGCTAAGGCTTAAGGAGCCGTTGATGAACTCCAGTCGACCTTACCTGGTCCGCGCGCTCTATGAGTGGATAGTGGACAACGATTGCACCCCGCACATGCTGGTCAATTCCGAGTTTCCCGCGGTTCAGGTACCGCAAGGTTTTGCCAGTGACGGACAAATCGTCCTGAACGTTTCACCCAGTGCCGTGCGACACCTGCACATGGACAATGAAGCGGTCAGCTTTGAAGGGCGTTTCGGCGGTGTGCCGCATACGCTGTTCGTGCCCATCGGTGCCATCCTCGGGATCTACGCCCGGGAAAATGGCCAGGGCATGGTGTTTGATCTGGAGTCTTCCCTTGAGGATGACGAAGCGATCGAGCTCGAAGGCGAAGATGATGTGCCGCCGCCGGATTTCGAGCCACCGCGTCCAAGCGGTCGGCCGAGTCTGAAAGTGGTGAAGTAACAAGGCGCGGGCCCTCGGGCCAGCGTTGAAAATGCCTCGGCGATGCCGGGGCATTTTTTTGCCTGGCGAAAACCCCGGCGGTTATAGATGAAAGTCATGACAGGACGGTGATCGTACAACCGCCATGGGCTATCATGCGTGCTTCAGATCGCCGAGATAGATGATTCATCATGGAAAACTCCAGCGCCGCCCCTCGTCTTCCCCGCAAGCGCCGCAGCCTTGCCCAGGAATTGGTCACGGTGTTGTCCGAGCAGATCCGCGACGGCCAACTCAAACGTGGCGACAAACTGCCCACCGAGTCGGCGATCATGGACGCCCATGGGGTCAGCCGCACCGTGGTGCGTGAAGCCATCTCGCGATTGCAGGCCGCCGGGCAGGTAGAAACCCGCCATGGCATCGGTACCTTTGTGCTGGATACGCCAAGCCCCAGCGGTTTCCGGATTGATCCGGCCACTGTTGTCACCCTGCGTGATGTGCTGGCCATCCTTGAACTGCGGATCAGCCTGGAAGTGGAGTCTGCCGGGCTTGCTGCCCAGCGCCGTAGCGACGAGCAATTGGCCGGCATGCGTGCTGCCCTCGATGCCCTTAACGAAAGTGCGGCCCACGCCGGTGATGCGGTGGCGTCGGACTTCCAGTTCCACCTGCAGATTGCCCTGTCCACCGGCAACCGCTACTTCACCGACATCATGACCCACCTGGGGACCAGCATCATTCCGCGCACGCGGCTGAATTCAGCGCGCCTGGCCCATGATGACCAGCAGCACTACATGAGCCGCCTGAGCCGCGAACACGAAGAGATCTATGAGGCGATCGCGCGCCAGGACTCGGACGCGGCGCGGGCGGCCATGCGGTTGCACCTGACCAACAGCCGTGAGCGGCTGCGCCATGCCCATGAAGAGGCGGAAGCGCAGCGCGGTTGATTCCAGGCTGGACGTAAGCGTGTGGCTTGAAAGCTCATTGTGGCGAGGGAGCTTGCTCCCGTTGGGCCGCGCAGCGGCCCCAAAATCCATTGCCCCGAGTTCCGTCTGAAAGAACCCCGTGTTCTTGCCGGGGTTGCTTCGCAGCCCAACGGGAGCAAGCTCCCTCGCCACAGGTTAATGCGCGAGGCTTAACTCACGTCTTTCAGGCCGGCTGATTCGGCTTGTAGTCCTTGAGCAGCAGATACGTGCTCCAACCCCACCAGTCATTGGTCCACTGCTTGTCGTTCAGGTTGTTGACGTCCTTGCGTCGCAGCACCTTGTCGCCTTCAGCCTTGAACAGCGGTGAGAAGTTGTTCGCCGGGTTCTGCGCGGCGTTCAGGTCCGGCACATACAGCGGTGCCTTGAAGTTGGCCGGGGAGGGCGCCATGCCGCTGATAAACGTTTCGAAGATCTCATCGGCCGAGGCCTGCACGGCGCGTTTGACCATGGCGCGGTTGGCCGCATCGTTGCTGTCGAAATAGCGTTTATCACCGTAGGCATGCCACTGCTCGCCCAGGGCGTTGCGCACATTGAGCCCGAACTTGCTGTCTTCATCGTGCATGAAGCGGCTGATCAGCGAGCCCAGTTCACCCGGTGTCACCACCGCCGCCAGTTGCTTGCGCGGTACCCGCAGGTGCCCGGCGGAAAATAGATCGGTCAAAAAGTGATCAGCAAAGCTGTTCATGGCATAGGCCAGTTCCAGCGCCTGGTCGGTGCCGGTCTGATGCGCCACGACGGCTTGTTGCAAGGCTGCCGTATGCCCCGCCAGATAGGCCGCCAAAGCCCATTCGCCAAAGTGGTCGGCATTGTCTGCCGCCAGTTTCAGGTAGCGCCCCAGTGGAATCAGCGCCGAGACGGCACTGCCGCCGCCGGTGATGCGGTTCCATTCCTCGGACAAGGTATCACCCAGTGCGTCATAGGCTTCATGGGGTTGCTTGCCGCCCTTGATCGCCTGGTTGACCGCATTGATCTCCTTTTGCATCACCGCCAGGATCTTGCCCGCTTCTTCCCGTGATGCTGGCAATACCGCCAGCGAGTTGAATGCATCGGTAAAGCGCTGCACACGATCAGCGGGCGATGTGCCTTCGTTGATGGGGCGCCCGGGGATGCCATAGAAATCACCGCCCAGGGCGATGATCTGGCCGTAGCTCAGGGCCAGGCCATTGGGCAGGTGCAATTCGACCTGCCGCGCGGGAATCGGCGGGGCGTCCTTGACGAAACGCAACAGGGTGTCGTCGCCGATGGCGGTGTGTTCGCCGCCTTCAAAACGCAGGGTTGGCGGGGTTTTCACAGGTGTGGCGAGTTCAAGATCTGACATGTTAGCTCCTTGCTATGTCGTAGGAATCTTCCGTAATAACTGTACGTATATACAGTTATCCAGAGCATAGAGGAAAAACTTCCTACGTCAAGAAAGCAGCAATCGAGAAGGGCGGCGATGAATTGCAGTTGACGAATATTTTTATAGTTGTACGATGACGTACGACATCAAGATAACCATCCGTAATCTCACAACAGAAAGTCTTCGCCCAGGGTGTTCGAATAATGAATCCACAAGAACTGAAGTCCATCCTCTCTCACGGTCTGCTGTCTTTCCCGGTGACCGATTTCAATGCCCAGGGTGATTTCCACCAGGCGGGCTACATCAAGCGTCTGGAATGGCTGGCCCCTTATGGCGCTACCGCCTTGTTCGCCGCTGGCGGCACCGGTGAGTTTTTCTCCCTGGCGGCCAGCGAATATTCGCAAGTGGTGAAAACCGCCGTTGATACCTGCGCCACCAGCGTGCCGATTCTTGCCGGTGTCGGCGGTGCCACCCGCCAGGCCATCGAGTACGCCCAGGAAGCCGAGCGTCTGGGCGCCAAAGGCCTGTTGCTGCTGCCGCACTACCTGACCGAAGCCAGCCAGGACGGGGTTGCCGCCCACGTTGAAGCGGTGTGCAAGTCGGTCAAGATCGGTGTAGTGGTCTACAACCGCAACGTCTGCCGCCTGACCGCGCCGCTGCTGGAACGCCTGGCCGAGCGCTGCCCGAACCTGATCGGTTACAAGGACGGCCTGGGTGACATTGAATTGATGGTGTCGATCCGTCGTCGCCTCGGTGACCGTTTCAGCTACCTGGGCGGCTTGCCGACTGCAGAGGTTTACGCCGCTGCCTACAAGGCCCTGGGCGTGCCGGTGTACTCCTCGGCGGTGTTCAACTTCATTCCAAAAACCGCGATGGACTTCTACCACGCCATTGCCCGGGAAGATCACGCCACCGTCGGCAAGATCATCGACGACTTCTTCCTGCCGTACCTCGACATCCGTAACCGCAAGGCCGGTTACGCGGTGAGCATCGTCAAGGCCGGGGCGAAAATCGTCGGTTACGACGCAGGCCCCGTGCGTACGCCGCTGACCGATCTGCTGCCGGAAGAATACGAAGCCCTGGCCGCGTTGATCGACAAGCAAGGCGCGCAATAACCCATCACCAAGGCCGCTGAGTAATCAGCGGCTTTTTGCGTCAGGAGAGAATTCGTGTCCCAAGCCAAGCGTTTCGAAAACTACATCGGTGGCCAGTGGGTTGCCGGCGCCGACTACTCGGCCAACATCAATCCGTCGGAGTTGTCTGATGTCATTGGCGAATACGCCAAGGCTGACCTCGCCCAGGTCCACGCGGCCATCGACGCGGCGCGCGCTGCTTTTCCGGCGTGGTCCACTTCCGGGATCCAGGCGCGTCATGATTCGCTGGATAAAGTCGGCACCGAAATCCTCGCCCGTCGCGAAGAACTCGGCACCCTGCTGGCCCGGGAAGAGGGCAAGACCCTGCCGGAAGCCATCGGCGAAGTGACCCGCGCCGGTAACATCTTCAAATTCTTCGCCGGTGAATGCCTGCGCCTGTCCGGCGACTACCTGCCGTCGGTGCGTCCGGGCGTCAACGTTGAAGTGACCCGTGAGGCGTTGGGCGTGGTTGGCCTGATCACGCCGTGGAACTTCCCGATTGCCATCCCGGCCTGGAAGATCGCCCCGGCCCTGGCCTACGGCAACTGCGTGGTGCTCAAACCGGCTGAACTGGTACCGGGCTGCGCCTGGGCCCTGGCCGAAATCATCTCCCGCGCCGGCTTCCCTGCCGGTGTGTTCAACCTGGTGATGGGCAGCGGCCGTGTGGTCGGCGATGCCATGGTCAACAGCCCGAAAGTCGACGGCATCAGCTTCACCGGCTCGGTGGGCGTAGGTCGTCAGATCGCCGTCAGCTGCGTGTCGCGCCAGGCCAAGGTGCAGTTGGAAATGGGCGGCAAGAACCCGCAGATCATTCTCGACGACGCCGACCTCAAGCAAGCCGTCGAGCTGTCGGTGCAGAGCGCGTTCTACTCCACCGGCCAGCGTTGCACCGCGTCCAGCCGCTTTATCGTCACCGCCGGGATTCACGACCAGTTCGTCGCGGCCATGGCCGAGCGGATGAAGTCGATCAAGGTCGGCCACGCCCTGAAAACCGGCACCGACATCGGCCCGGTGGTTTCCCAGGCCCAGCTGGACCAGGACTTGAAGTACATCGACATCGGCCAGAGCGAAGGCGCCCGGCTGGTCAGCGGCGGTGAGCTGGTGACCTGCGACACCGAAGGCTACTTCCTCGCGCCGACGCTGTTTGCCGACAGCGAAGCCGCGATGCGCATCAGCCGTGAAGAGATCTTCGGGCCGGTGGCCAACGTGGTGCGCGTGGCGGATTACGAGGCGGCGCTGGCGATGGCCAACGACACCGAGTTCGGCCTCTCGGCCGGTATCGCCACCACCTCGCTGAAATACGCCAACCACTTCAAGCGTCATTCCCAGGCCGGGATGGTGATGGTCAATCTGCCGACTGCCGGTGTGGATTACCACGTTCCATTCGGCGGCCGTAAGGGTTCATCCTACGGTTCGCGTGAGCAGGGTCGCTATGCGCAAGAGTTCTACACCGTGGTGAAAACCAGCTACATCGGTTCGTAACGGCTGCACCCTGTGGCGGGTCCGTGCCCGCCACAGGCTTACAATTTGATTACCCGCAAAAAAAATAATTAGTGGGAGTACATCTTCATGCAAGCGACCAAGCCGACCCATGTCCGTTATTTGATCCTGCTCATGCTGTTCCTGGTGACCACGATCAACTACGCCGACCGGGCCACCATCGCCATTGCCGGCTCCAGCCTGCAAAAAGACCTCGGCATCGACGCGGTCACCCTTGGCTATATCTTCTCCGCATTCGGTTGGGCCTACGTGGCCGGGCAAATTCCCGGCGGCTGGCTGCTGGACCGCTTCGGTTCGAAAAAAGTCTACGCCCTGAGTATCTTCACCTGGTCACTGTTCACCGTGCTGCAAGGCTATGTCGGTGAGTTCGGTGTTTCCACGGCCATCGTTGCGCTGTTCATGTTGCGCTTCCTGGTGGGCCTGGCTGAAGCGCCATCCTTCCCCGGAAATGCGCGCATCGTGGCGGCGTGGTTTCCTACGGCTGAGCGGGGTACGGCCTCGGCGATCTTCAACTCGGCGCAGTACTTTGCGACTGTGTTGTTCGCGCCGTTGATGGGCTGGATCGTCTACACCTTCGGCTGGCAGCACGTGTTCGTGGTGATGGGCGGCATCGGTATCGTATTCTCGCTGATTTGGCTGAAAGTTATCCACAGCCCGCGCCAGCACCCGATGATCAACGAGGCCGAGTTCCAGCACATCGCTGCCAACGGGGCCATGGTCGACATGGACCAGGACAAGGGCAGAGGCAAGAAAACCGACGGCCCGAAGTGGGATTACATCCGTCAGTTGCTGACCAACCGCATGATGCTCGGCGTGTACCTGGGCCAGTACTGCATCAATGGCATCACCTATTTCTTCCTGACGTGGTTCCCGGTGTACCTGGTTCAAGAACGCGGCATGACGATTCTCAAGGCCGGCTTCATCGCGTCCTTGCCGGCGATCTGCGGCTTTATCGGCGGCGTGTTGGGCGGGGTGATTTCCGACTACCTGCTGCGCAAGGGCCATTCGCTGACCTTCGCCCGCAAGGCGCCGATCATTGGTGGCTTGCTGATTTCCAGTAGCATTGTCGCGTGCAACTACGTCGACATCGAATGGATGGTGGTGGGCTTCATGGCCCTGGCCTTCTTCGGTAAAGGCGTTGGCGCACTGGGCTGGGCGGTGGTGTCCGACACCTCGCCGAAACAAATCGCTGGCTTGAGTGGCGGTTTGTTCAACATGTTCGGCAACCTGGCCTCCATCAGCACCCCGATCGTGATCGGCTACATCATCAGCACCACAGGCTCCTTCAAGTGGGCGCTGGTGTTTGTCGGTGCCAACGCATTGCTGGCGGTGTTCAGCTACCTGGTAATCGTTGGCCCGATCAAGCGTGTAGTGCTCAAAGAGCCGCCGGCCAAAGGCCCCGAGATGACTAAACTTTCCCAAGCGCATTCCTGAAGGGGCCCGCGTCATGCAGTTGATTGAACATGCCGATTCGCCACGCTCCATCCGTTTGCACGCGCTGGATAACGTGGTGATTGTGGTCAACGACCAGGGCGTACCGGCGGGGACCGAGTTTCCCGACGGCCTGGTGACGGTGGATTTCATTCCCCAAAGCCACAAGGTGACGCTGGAAGACATCCCCGAAGGCGGCCGCATCATTCGCTACGGCCAGACCATCGGTTATGCCCTGCGCCCGATTCCCCGCGGCAGTTGGGTGCAGGAAGATCAACTGCGCATGCCCACGGCGCCGCCGCTGGACAGCTTGCCGCTGTCCACTGAAGTGCCCGACGCCCAGGCGCCCCTGGAGGGTTTTACCTTCGAGGGTTATCGCAATGCCGACGGCACCGTGGGCACACGCAATATCCTCGGGATTACCACCACGGTGCAGTGCGTCACGGGCGTGCTGGACCATGCGGTGAAGCGCATCAAGGACGAGTTGCTGCCCAAGTACCCGAACGTCGATGACGTGGTGGCGCTGACCCACAGCTACGGCTGCGGCGTGGCGATCACGGCCACCGACGCCTACATCCCGATCCGCACCGTGCGTAACCTGGCGCGCAATCCGAACCTGGGCGGTGAAGCCCTGGTGATCAGCCTGGGTTGCGAAAAGTTGCAGGCCGGGCAGGTGATGCATGAAAACGACAGCTCGGTAGACCTGAGCGAGCCATGGCTTTATCGGTTGCAGGACTCCAGCCACGGCTTTACCGAAATGATCGAACAGATCATGGAACTGGCCGAAACCCGCCTGAAGAAACTCGACCTGCGCCGGCGGGAAACCGTACCGGCGTCGGAGTTGATCCTCGGCATGCAGTGTGGCGGCAGTGATGCGTTCTCGGGGATTACCGCGAACCCGGCGCTGGGTTATGCCTCGGATTTGCTGCTGCGGGCGGGCGCGACGGTGATGTTTTCCGAAGTGACCGAAGTGCGCGATGCGATCTACCTGCTGACTTCCCGTGCCGAGAATCAGGACGTGGCCCGGGAACTGGTGCGGGAAATGGACTGGTACGACCGCTACCTGGCCAAGGGCGAGGCAGATCGCAGCGCCAACACTACGCCGGGGAACAAGAAGGGTGGGTTGTCGAATATTGTCGAGAAGTCGTTGGGTTCCATCGTCAAGTCGGGCAGTAGTGCGATCAATGGCGTGCTTGGCCCGGGCGAGCGGTTCAATCGCAAGGGCCTGATCTTTTGCGCCACGCCGGCGAGTGATTTTGTGTGCGGCACGTTGCAGTTGGCGGCGGGGATGAATTTGCATGTGTTCACCACCGGGCGTGGCACGCCCTATGGGCTGGCGATGGCGCCGGTGGTGAAGGTTTCGACGCGCACCGAGCTGGCGCAGCGTTGGCCGGACCTGATTGATATCGATGCCGGGCGGATCGCCACTGGGCGGGCAACGATCGAGGAGTTGGGTTGGGAGTTGTTCCATTTCTATCTGGACGTGGCCAGCGGCAAGAAGCAGACATGGGCGGAGCAGCACAAGCTGCATAACGACATTACGTTGTTCAATCCGGCACCGATTACTTAAGACCGAGTCGCCTGCTTCGCGAGCAAGCCCGCTCCCACATTTGACTGCATTCCAAAGGTAGAACTCGGTCAAATGTGGGAGCGGGCTTGCTCGCGAAAGCGGTAGTCCAGACGAAGCTGGCCATGCTGGCTTATCATTAGCCACCTACCGACGCCCACCCAAGGTTCTCCCCGGCATGCTGGCAATCTTCCTACAAACCCTGAACATCACCGCGCCGGTGTTTGCCATGCTGTTCCTGGGCGTCCTGCTCAAGCGCATCAACTGGATCAACGACAACTTTATCCACATCGCTTCGGCCCTGGTGTTCAACGTCACCATGCCGGCGTTGCTGTTCCTCGGGATTCTCCATGCCGACCTGCATTCAGCCCTCAAGCCCGGCCTGCTGATCTACTTCGCCGTCGCCACGCTGGTGAGCTTCGCTCTGGCCTGGGGCTGGGCGATCTTTCGGTGCCCGCGGGAAGATCGCGGCATCTATGCCCAAGGCGCGTTTCGCGGTAACAACGGTGTGATCGGCCTGGCCCTGGCCGCCAGTATGTACGGCGACTACGGGATTTCCCTTGGCGCGGTGCTCGCGGCGCTGGTGATCCTGTTCTACAACACCCTGTCGACCATTGTGCTGGCGGTGTACAGCCCGGTGATCAAGTCCGACCCGTGGAGCATCTTCAAGAGCGTGCTGGCCAACCCGTTGATCATCAGCGTGATCGCGGCGGCGCCCTTCGCGTACTTCCAGATTGGCTTGCCTGGCTGGCTGGAATCCTCCGGGCAGTACCTGGCGGACATGACGTTGCCATTGGCGTTGATCTGTATCGGTGGCACGTTGTCGTTGGCGGCACTGCGCAAAAGCGGCGATATGGCCCTGAGTGCCAGCTTGATGAAGATGGTCTGGCTGCCGGTGCTCGCTACCTTTGGCGCTTGGCTGCTGGGGTTCCGTGGGCCGGAGCTGGGGATTCTGTTCCTGTACTTCGGTGCGCCCACAGCAGCGGCCAGTTTTGTCATGGCACGGGCGGCGGAGGGCAATCATGAGCTGGCGGCCGCGATTATCGTGATCACCACCTTGATGGCGGCGGTGACCACGAATATCGGGATTTTCGTGTTGCAGGCGGGTGGCTGGATCTAGGCGTCTTTCTGGTAGCTGTCGATCACTTCCTGCGCGGCGCGGAAGGCGTCAATCGCCGCCGGCACACCGGCATACACCGCACAATGCAGCAGCGCCTCGCGAATCTCCTCCACGGTGCAACCGTTGTTCAGCGCGCCGCGCACGTGGCCCTTGAGTTCCTGCGGGCACTTGAGGGCGGTCAACGCGGCGAGGGTGATCAGGCTGCGGGTTTTCAGCGGCAACCCTTCGCGATTCCACACGCTGCCCCAGGCATGCTCGTTGACGAAATCCTGCAGCGGCTGGCTGAACTCCGTGGCATTGCCCAGCGCCCGATCGACAAACACATCACCCATCACCTGGCGGCGCATTTCAACGCCGGGCTTTTTCTGTTCGGTCATTGCGATTCCCTCTTGTGTTGGCGGCGCCAGGCTTGCAGCGAGGTGAACAACAGGAAAGCCACCAGCGCTGGCAGGACGTAATACAGCATCAGTTGTTCAAGCTTGTTGGCCAGCGGCATGCCGAAGGTGAACGACACCACGTGCAGCCCGTACACCAGGTACAGGCCCAGGAACACCAGGCCTTCGGCCCGGGTGACGCGGTAGCCCGAATAAAACACCGGCAGGCACAGGGCGACCACGCCGAGCATTACCGGCAGGTCGAAATCCAGGGCATTGGGCGACACCGACAACGGCGAGGGCGCCACCAGGGCGGTAAAGCCCAGCACCCCAAGCAGGTTGAACAGGTTGCTGCCGATCACGTTGCCCACGGCAATTTCCCGCTGGCCGCGCAGGGCGGCGATCAGCGAGGTGGCCAGGCAGGGCAGGGAAGTGCCGACACCAATCAGCGTCAGGCCGATGATGCGTTCCGACAGGCCCAGGTCAGAGGCCACGTCCACCGCCGCGCCCAGCAGCAGGTGCCCGGCCAGTACGAGGATCAACAGTCCACCGAGCATCAGCAGCACGCTGCTCAGCCACGGCGCCTGCACCACAGTGTCCCGGGTGCGCGGGCGGCGGGAGTGGCGGGTCTGGTA
Organism: Pseudomonas sp. Ag1; assembly: GCF_000278565.1. Taxonomy (NCBI): domain Bacteria; kingdom Pseudomonadati; phylum Pseudomonadota; class Gammaproteobacteria; order Pseudomonadales; family Pseudomonadaceae; genus Pseudomonas; species Pseudomonas sp. Ag1. The sequence continues at coordinate 17,725 of NZ_AKVH01000107.1, read as the reverse complement.
GAGCAGCACGCCGAGGTAGGCCACCAGGGCCACCAGCAGTAACAGGCCATCGATCGGCGTGAGTTCTTCATTGGCGGCTAGCACAAACACCAGCAGGCTGGCGATGATCATCATCGGGATATCCAGGCGTACCAGTTGCCGGGAGACCCGCAGCGGAATGATCAGGGCTGCCAGGCCAAGGGTCACGAGGGTGTTGAAGATGCTGCTGCCGATCACACTGCCCACGGCGATGTCGGTGTTGTCCGCCAGGGTCGCTTGCAAGCTGATCGCCATCTGCGGCGCGCTGCTGCCGAAGGCGACGATGCTCAGGCCGATGATCAGCGGGCGCACCTTGAGGCTGGCCGCCAGGCGCACGGCGGCGCGTACTAATACTTCTGCGCCGAAGATCAACAGCAGCAGGCCGCTGATCAGTTCGATCAGGCTAAAGGGCGAGAGGGCGGTTAATGCGGAAATGGCCTGGGCTCCGTCGGTCAGTTGCTGAGGGCTTGCACGCGAACGCGCGCGGTGCCGCTGCCGATCATACCGATCTGTTCGGCGGCCTTGCGTGAAAGGTCGATCAGGCGCCCACGGGTATGCGGGCCGCGATCATTGATGCGGACAACGACGCTTTTGTTGTTGTCGAGATTGGTGACCTTCACCTGCGTGCCGAAGGGCAGGCGACGATGGGCGGCGGTCAGGGCATTCTGGTTGAACGGTTCACCGCTGGCAGTGCGGTTGCCGTGGTGTTTGGCGCCGTAGTAGGACGCGGAGCCGGTTTCGTCATAGCCGTTGGGGTCGATGAGGCCGCTGGCGCAGCCGGCGAGCAGAGAGAACAGGGCCAACAGGCCGAGTAGACGCTTCATTTTCAAGGTTTCCCCCTTACAGATGTGGGAGCGGGCTTGGGTGGGAGCGGGCTTGCTCGCGAATGCAGTGTGTCAGGCAACGAATAGGCTGACTGATCCACCGCTTTCGCGAGCAAGCCCGCTCCCACACAAGCCCGCTCCCACAAGGGGTCAGAGTTGGACGTGAGGTCCTGCTCCGACCATTTCACCGCGTTTAGCCTTCGAGTTTGCTTTTCAGCAGTTCGTTGACCTGTTGCGGGTTGGCCTTGCCTTTGGAGGCTTTCATCGCCTGGCCGACAAAGAAGCCGAACATCTTGCCCCGCTTGGCTTCATCCGCCGCACGGTATTGTTCAACCTGCTCGGCATTGGCTGCCAGCATCTCGTCGAGCACGGCCGAAATCGCGCCGCTGTCGGTGACTTGCTTCAGGCCGCGCTTTTCGATGATCTCGTCAGCGTTGCCTTCGCCGGCGGCCATGGCTTCAAACACGGTCTTGGCGATTTTGCCGGAGATGGTGTTGTCCTTGATCCGCAGCAACATGCCGCCCAACTGTTCTGCCGACACCGGTGCTTCGTCGATTTCCAGGCCCTGTTTGTTCAACAGGCTGCCCAGCTCAACCATCACCCAGTTGGCCGCCAGTTTGGCGTCGCCGGCAATGCTCACGACTTTTTCGAAGTAGTTGGCTTGCTCGCGGCTCGACGCCAGCACGCTTGCGTCATACACCGAAAGCCCGAACTGCGCCTGGAAACGCTCGCGTTTCTGCGGTGGCAGTTCCGGCAGCGTGGCGCGCACGTCAGCCAGGAACGAGTCCTCGATGACCACCGGCAACAGGTCCGGATCGGGGAAGTAACGGTAGTCGTTGGCTTCCTCCTTGCTGCGCATGGCGCGGGTTTCGTCTTTGTTCGGGTCGTACAGGCGGGTCTGCTGGATCACCTTGCCGCCGTCTTCGATCAGCTCGATCTGGCGACGTACTTCGGTGTTGATCGCCTTCTCGATGAAACGGAACGAGTTGACGTTCTTGATCTCGCAGCGGGTGCCGTACTCGGCCTGGCCTTTTGGCCGCACCGACACGTTGCAGTCGCAACGCAGGGAGCCTTCGGCCATGTTGCCGTCGCAGATCCCGAGGTAACGCACCAGCGCGTGGATCGTCTTGACGTAGGCCACGGCTTCCTTGGCGCTGCGCATGTCCGGCTCGGAAACGATCTCCAGCAGCGGGGTGCCGGCGCGGTTCAGGTCGATGCCGGTGGCGCCGTTGAATTCTTCATGCAGGCTCTTGCCGGCATCTTCTTCCAGGTGCGCACGGGTCACGCCGACACGTTTGATGGTGCCGTCTTCCAGCGGGATGTCCAGGTAGCCCTTGCCGACGATCGGCAATTCCATCTGGCTGATCTGGTAGCCCTTGGGCAGGTCCGGGTAGAAGTAGTTCTTGCGGGCGAACACGTTGTGCTGGCCGATCTCGGCATCGATGGCGAGGCCGAACATCACCGCCATGCGCACCGCTTCCTGGTTCAGCACCGGCAGCACGCCGGGCATGCCCAGGTCTACCAGGCTGGCCTGGGTGTTGGGTTCTGCGCCGAACGTGGTGGCGCTACCGGAGAAAATCTTCGATTGGGTGGCGAGCTGGGTATGAATCTCCAGCCCGATCACGACTTCCCATTGCATAGTGTTCTCCTCAGAAGCCGGTAGGGGTGCGAGTGTGCCAGTCAGTGTTCAACTGGTACTGGTGCGCCACATTGAGCAGGCGGCCTTCCTGGAAATACGGGGCGAGCAGTTGCACGCCCACCGGCAAGCCATCGACGAAACCTGCAGGCATGGACAAGCCCGGCAGACCGGCGAGGTTGGCGGTGATGGTGTACAGGTCTTCCAGGTACTCGGCGATCGGGTCGCCGGTCTTGGCGCCGATCTTCCAGGCCGGGTTCGGCGTGGTTGGGCCGAGGATCACGTCGACTTCATTAAAGGCAGCCATGAAGTCGTTCTTGATCAGGCGACGGATCTTTTGCGCCTTGAGGTAGTACGCGTCGTAGTAGCCGGCCGACAGGGCGTAGGCACCGACCATGATCCGGCGTTGTACTTCCGCGCCGAAACCTTCGCCACGGGAGCGCTTGTACAGGTCGGTGAGGTCTTTCGGGTTTTCGCAGCGGTAGCCGAAGCGCACGCCGTCGAACCGCGACAGGTTGGAGGACGCTTCTGCCGGGGCGATCACGTAGTAGGCCGGAATCGCGTGCTGGTTGTTCGGCAGGCTGATTTCCTTGATCACGGCGCCGAGCTTTTCCAGCTCCTTGACGCTGTTGTGCACCAGTTCGGCGATGCGCGGGTCGAGGCCGGCGCTGAAATACTCTTTCGGCACGCCGATGCGCAGGCCTTTGATCGAGGTATTCAGGCTGGCGCTGTAGTCCGGCACGGGTTCATCAATGCTGGTGGAGTCCTGCGGATCGAAGCCTGCCATGCCTTGTAACAAAATTGCGCAGTCTTCAGCGGTGCGTGCCAGGGGGCCGCCCTGGTCGAGACTGGAGGCGTAGGCAATCATGCCCCAGCGGGAAACGCGACCGTAGGTCGGTTTCAGACCGGTGAGGTTGGTGAAAGCGGCCGGTTGGCGGATCGAGCCGCCAGTGTCGGTGGCCGTGGCGGCAGGTAACAGACGAGCGGCAACCGCGGCTGCCGAACCACCGGACGAACCACCGGGCACGTGCTCGAGGTTCCACGGGTTTTTCACCGCGCCGTAGTGGCTCGACTCGTTGGCCGAGCCCATGGCGAATTCGTCCATGTTGGTCTTGCCCAGGGTCACGGCCCCGGCAGCGGCCAGCTTGGCGACCACAGTGGCGTCGTAGGGCGCCTTGAAATTGTCGAGCATCTTCGAGCCGCAGCTGGTGCGAATGCCCTGGGTGCAGAACAGGTCCTTGTGGGCAATCGGCGCACCCAACAGGGCGCCGTTCTCACCGTTGGCGCGACGTGTGTCGGCGGCCTTGGCCTGGCTCAGGGCCAGCTCTTCGGTGATGCTGATGAAGCTGTTGACCTTAGGGTCCAGCTCGGCGATACGCGCCAGCAGGGTCGTGGTCAGCTCTTCGGAAGAAAACTTTTTGTCGGCGAGACCGCGGGCGATCTCGGCCAGAGTCAATTGATGCATTGCAGGCTCTTTCCCTTTAGTCGATGACTTTCGGAACCAGGTACAGGCCGTTTTCGACCGCTGGCGCGATGGACTGGTAAGCCTCGCGATTATTGCGCTCGGTCACGACGTCGGCGCGCAGGCGCTGGCTGGCTTCCAGCGGGTGAGCCAGGGGCTCGATGCCGTCGGTATTCACGGCTTGCATTTGGTCGACCAGCCCGAGAATGCTGTTCAGGGCTGCGGTGGTCTGTGGAAGATCGGCTTCATTGAGGCCCAGGCAGGCCAAATGAGCGATTTTTTCCACGTCGGAGCGTTCAAGCGCCATGGGATTCTCCAGTGGAAAACAGAACGGAAGCTATCCGTGTGTTAGATTGTAGGAACACTACCGCATTTCTACGGTCATATGGCCGCGATTGTGGGGGTTGGTGCACAGAAAGTCGGCCAATTTAGCACATTGGCGCCTTGCCCAAAATCCCTGTCGTTGTTAGAGTTTGCCGCACTTTTTTACCCACGCGTTGCCTAGGGTCCCTTTCCCATGTTCAAGAAACTGCGTGGCATGTTTTCCAGCGATCTTTCCATCGACCTGGGCACTGCCAACACCCTTATTTACGTGCGCGAGCGCGGTATCGTCCTGAATGAGCCATCGGTTGTGGCCATTCGGACCCATGGTAATCAGAAAAGTGTCGTTGCCGTTGGCACCGAGGCCAAGCGCATGTTGGGCCGAACACCGGGCAACATTGCTGCCATTCGTCCGATGAAGGATGGCGTGATTGCTGACTTCAGTGTCTGCGAAAAGATGCTGCAGTACTTCATCAACAAAGTTCACGAAAACAGTTTCCTGCAGCCCAGCCCTCGTGTGCTGATCTGCGTTCCGTGCAAATCCACCCAGGTGGAACGTCGTGCCATCCGTGAGTCGGCCCTTGGCGCCGGTGCCCGTGAAGTGTTCCTGATTGAAGAGCCAATGGCCGCTGCGATCGGTGCCGGCCTGCCGGTTGAAGAAGCGCGCGGTTCGATGGTGGTGGATATCGGTGGTGGTACCACTGAAATCGCCCTGATCTCCCTCAATGGTGTGGTGTATGCCGAATCCGTACGGGTTGGCGGCGACCGCTTCGACGAAGCGATCATCACCTACGTGCGTCGCAACTACGGCAGCCTGATCGGCGAATCCACCGCCGAGCGCATCAAGCAGGAAATCGGTACCGCTTACCCGGGCGGCGAAGTTCGCGAAGTCGATGTTCGCGGTCGCAACCTGGCCGAAGGCGTTCCACGTGCCTTCACCCTGAACTCCAATGAAGTGCTGGAAGCTCTGCAAGAGTCCCTGGCCACCATCGTTCAGGCGGTGAAGAGCGCCCTGGAGCAATCGCCTCCGGAACTGGCTTCCGATATCGCCGAGCGTGGCCTGGTACTGACCGGTGGTGGCGCCTTGCTGCGCGACCTCGACAAGTTGCTGGCCCAGGAAACCGGTTTGCCAGTGATCGTCGCTGAAGACCCGTTGACCTGCGTCGCCCGCGGCGGTGGCCGTGCACTGGAAATGATGGATAAACACACCATGGACCTGCTCTCCAGCGAATAAGAATTTGCTGGTTTGCCCATGTTTCGCTCACAGGCAGCACTTTGCAGTGCTGCCTGTTGGCGTTTATCTTCTTCAATCTGCATCCAGGCCGGTTTGATGCCGTATGAATAAAGAAAACATTTGCCTGGGAGGAGCGGCTTATTAAACCGCTTTTTTCCAAAGGCCCCTCATTGGGCGTGCGCCTGTTGGTGCTGGTCGTGCTATCGGTTGCGCTGATGGTGGTCGATGCCCGCTTCACACTGCTCAAGCCAGTGCGTAGCCAGATGTCGCTGGTCCTGATGCAGACGTACTGGATCACTGACCTGCCGCAGCGTCTCTATCAGGGTGTCGCCAGTCAATTTGGCAGCCGCACCGAACTGGTGGCGGAGAACGAAAAACTCAAGACCGAAAACCTGCTGCTGCAGGGGCGCATGCAAAAGCTCGCGGCCCTCACCGAGCAGAACGTTCGGCTGCGCGAGTTGCTCAATTCCTCTGCGCTGGTCAATGAGAAGGTCGAAGTGGCCGAGTTGATCGGTATGGATCCGAACCCCTTCACCCATCGCATCATCATCAACAAGGGTGAGCGTGACGGCGTAGTCCTTGGCCAACCGGTGCTCGATGCCCGTGGCTTGATGGGCCAGGTGGTGGAGTTGATGCCTTATACCTCCCGCGTGCTGTTGCTGACCGACACCACCCACAGCATCCCGGTGCAAGTAAACCGCAACGGCCTGCGGGCGATTGCCAGCGGTACCGGTAACCCGGAACGCCTGGAGTTGCGTCACGTCGCAGACACCGCCGACATCAAGGAAGGCGACCTGCTGGTCAGCTCCGGCCTGGGTCAGCGGTTCCCGGCAGGCTACCCGGTCGCGACGGTCAAGGAAGTGATCCACGATTCCGGCCAGCCGTTCGCCATTGTGCGTGCCGTGCCGACCGCCGCATTGAACCGCAGCCGTTACCTCTTGCTGGTGTTCAGTGACAACCGCACCCCGGAAGAGCGTGCCAACGAAGCCGCCCAGGCCCAGGAAGCGGAAGACAAGCAAAACGGCACCGCGCCGATCATTCCGGCCACCGTGCCAAAACCGGCGGCACCTGCTGCCCCGGCAGCCGCTCCGGCAACGCCAGCCGCGCCGGTTGCGACACCGGTCAAGCCTGTGGCCCATAGCGCGCGTCCGGCCAAGCCTGCGGCTGCAACACCTGCCGCTGCCAAACCGCCCGCCGCCGCCAAACCACCGGCCGCGGCCCCGGCAACCACTCGGCAGAGGGAAGAATAATGGCCGGTACTCATTCGCGTAACGGCTGGATCGTCTGGCTGACCTTTGCCATCGGCTTGCTGCTCAGCGTTTCGCCGCTGCCGCAATTCATGGAGATCCTGCGCCCGCTGTGGCTCGCCTTGCTGCTGGCGTTCTGGGCCCTGGCGCTGCCGCACAAGGTCGGGATGGTCACGGCCATGTGCCTGGGGCTGATGGAGGATGTGCTCTACGGCACCCTGCTCGGGCAGAACGCGTTGATCCTGACCCTGATTACCTTCCTGGTGCTGTCATTGCAGCAGCGCCTGCGGATGTTCCCGATGTGGCAACAGTGCCTGGTGATCCTGGTGATCTTCGGCCTGGCGCAGTTGGTACAGCTGTGGCTCAGCGCCTTGACCGGCAACCGCCAACCGACCCTGGCGCTGGTGTTGCCCGCGCTGGTCAGCGCGCTGTTGTGGCCCTGGGTCAGTTTTGGCCTGCGTGGATTGCGTCGTCGCTATAAAATCAATTGAATGGATCGCGAGGCTCTGCCTGGTTATCGAACCCTACAGGGAGAGTCTGCATGAATTCGCTTTATCTGGCCTCGGGCTCCCCGAGGCGGCGTGAGCTGCTGACACAGATCGGCGTGCCGTTCACCGTCGTCAGCGCCGCCATTGATGAAACTCCCCTTACAAATGAATCGCCCGCGTCCTACGTAGAACGCCTGGCGCGCGGCAAGGCTGCGGCCGGTCGAGCGACCTTGGCCGATGCCACCGGCGCCTGTGTGCTGGGCGCGGACACAGCCGTGATCCTCGACGGCCGGATCCTCGGTAAACCCGTGGATCAAGCCGACGCCCTGGCCATGTTGCTGGCCCTTTCCGAGCGTGAACACGAAGTCTTGACGGCCATTGCCCTGATTGACGGCCCGCGTTGCGAAACGCAGCTGGTCAGCAGTCGTGTGCGCTTTCGCAGGATTTCAGCGGACGAAGCCACCACTTATTGGCACAGCGGCGAGCCCCAGGACAAAGCGGGCGGCTATGCTATCCAAGGCTTGGCGGCGGTGTTCGTCGCCGGACTCAATGGCAGCTACTCTGCCGTCGTTGGCCTGCCGGTCTGCGAAACCGCAGAACTGCTGGGCCAATTCGGCATACCCTGTTGGCAAAACCTTACCGTGCGCTAAACGCCTTATTCCAGCGCCAAGCCTTAAGCGATCGGTCACTATTGTGAAAACGCCTGAACGAGACCCAGCCATGAGTGAAGAGATTCTGATCAATATCACGCCGATGGAATCACGCGTGGCGGTGGTAGAGAACGGTGTTCTGCAAGAAGTGCACGTCGAGCGCACCCAAAAGCGCGGGATCGTCGGCAATATTTATAAAGGCAAGGTCGTGCGTGTGTTACCGGGGATGCAAGCGGCGTTCGTCGACATCGGCCTGGACCGCGCTGCGTTTATCCATGCTTCGGAAATCTCCCTGCGCGAAGGCCCGGCGGTCGAAAGCATCAGCGCCCTGGTGCACGAAGGGCAGAGCCTGGTGGTGCAAGTCACCAAGGATCCGATTGGCTCAAAGGGCGCACGCCTGACCACGCAACTGTCGATTCCTTCGCGCTACCTGGTGTACATGCCGCGCACGGCCCACGTCGGTATTTCCCTGAAAATCGAAGACGAAGCCGAGCGCGAGCGCCTGAAAAAGGTGGTCAGTGACTGCGTGGCGCTGGAAGGTATCAAGGAGGCCGGCGGCTTTATCCTGCGTACTGCCGCAGAAGGTGCCGGTGCCGATGAAATCCTCATGGACATCCGCTACCTGCGCCGCCTCTGGGACCAGATCGGCGCGCAGATCAAGACCATTGGCGCCCCCAGCGTGATCTACGAAGATCTCGGCCTGGCCCTGCGCACCTTGCGCGACCTGGTCAGCCCGAAGATCGAGAAAATTCGCATCGACTCGCGGGAAACCTTCCAGCGCACTACGCAATTTGTTGCCGAGCTGATGCCGGAAATCGCCGATCGCCTGGAGCATTACCCGGGCGAGCGGCCGATTTTCGACCTGTATGGCGTCGAAGACGAAATCCAGAAAGCCCTTGAGCGCAAAGTGCCGCTCAAGTCCGGCGGTTACCTGGTAGTGGACCCGGCGGAAGCCATGAGCACTATCGACGTGAATACCGGTGCCTTTGTGGGCCATCGCAATCTCGAAGAAACCATCTTCAAGACCAACCTCGAAGCGGCCACCGCGATCGCCCGCCAGCTGCGCCTGCGCAACCTGGGCGGGATCATCATCATCGACTTCATCGACATGGAAGACGAAGAGCACCAGCGCCAGGTGCTGCGTACCCTGGAGAAGCAACTGGAGCGCGATCACGCCAAGACCAACATCATCGGCATCACCGAGCTGGGCCTGGTGCAGATGACCCGCAAGCGCACCCGCGAAAGCCTGGAGCAAGTGCTGTGCGAGCCGTGCAGCAGTTGCCAGGGGCGCGGTAAGTTGAAGACCCCGGAAACGGTTTGCTACGAGATTTTCCGGGAAATCTTACGGGAGGCACGCGCCTACCAGGCCGAGGGCTATAGAGTTCTGGCTAACCAGAAGGTGGTCGACCGTTTGCTGGATGAAGAATCCGGCAACGTAGCCGAGCTGGAGGGTTTTATCGGGCGCACCATTCGCTTCCAGGTCGAAACCATGTATTCCCAGGAACAATATGACGTGGTGCTGCTCTGATTCGCGTTAGTTCTTATCAACGAGACGGGCAGGCCTTGATCTGCCGTCCGACTATTGCCTTTGAGGGTCGCCTGACATGGAGCGTCTGATACGCTTTTTTGCCGCATTGACCCGCTGGGGCCTCGGCCTGTGCGCCTTGCTGCTGGTATTGGCGGCGGTGTACGTGAGCCTGGGCCGTGAATTGACGCCGTTGGTGGCGGAATACCGTGGCGAAATCGAGGCCAAGGCGCGTACTGCGCTGGATATGCCCGTGAACATCGGCAGCCTGGAAGGGCGCTGGAGTGGCTTCGCGCCGGTATTGTTGGCTCACGACGTGATGGTCGGCGAGGGCAGCAGCGCCCTGCGCCTGGACCAGGTGCAAGTGGTGCCGGATATCTGGGCCAGCCTGCTGGCGCGTGAAGTGCGCATTGCCCACCTGGAAGTCAGCGGCCTGCAAGTCAGCGTGAAGGAAGACCAGGACGGCCACTGGGCGCTGCAAGGCCTGCCGGTGCAGGATGACCAGCCGCTGGATCCCGAACAACTGCTGACGCGCCTGCAAATGGTCGGGCAGGTTTCATTGCTCGACAGCCAGGTGACGCTGCAGCCGTTCGACCAGGCTCCGCTGACCTTGACCTATGTCGGCGTGAGCCTGCAGACCGGCGCCAACCGCCAGCGCCTGGACGTGCGCCTGACCCTGCCCGACGGCCAGCCCCTGGCGTTGAACCTGCGCACCCGAATCCGCGCCAGCCAGTGGAAAGACGGCGAAGCCGAGGCTTACCTGAGCTTGCCCCAGAGTGACTGGGCAAAATGGATCCCGGCAAAACTGATCCAGCAATGGAAACTTACCGAACTCAAGGCCGGCGGCGAATTCTGGCTGACCTGGGCCAAGGGCACCGTGCAAAGCGCCGCCGTGCGCCTCAACGCCCCGCAGCTCAAGGGCAGCTATGCCGATCGCAAGCCGACGCACATCGAGAACCTGGCCCTCACTGCGTACCTGCAACGCAGTGACAGCGGCCTCAAGGTGCTGTTTGACTCGCTCGCAATGAACCTCGGCGACACCCGCTGGGAATCGCGCCTGCAACTGCAGCAAACCCTGGCCACCGACAAGGCCCAGGAAGTCTGGAACCTGCAGGCCGATCGCCTCGACCTGACGCCGATCACGCCATTGCTGCACGCCTTGGCACCCTTGCCGGAAGCCGTGGCCACCACCCTGGATCATCTGAAGGCCACCGGCACGCTGCGGAACGTGTTGCTGGATTATCGGCCTCAAGACACCACCGACCAGCGCGTGAGCTTCGCGGCCAACCTCGACCGTATTGGTTTCGACGCTTACTTCGGCGCACCGGCCGCCCGCAATGTCAGCGGCAGCATCAGCGGTGACCTGGGCAAGGGTGAGCTGCGCATGGACAGCAAGGATTTCTCCTTGCACCTGTTTCCGATCTTCGCCAAGCCCTGGCAGTACATCCAGGCCAACGCCCGCCTGACGTGGAAGCTCGACAAGCAAGGCTTCACCCTGATCGCGCCGTATATCAAGGTGCTGGGCGAGGAGGGCAAGGTCGCCGCCGACTTCCTGATTCGCCTGCATTTCGACCATAGCCAGGAAGACTACATGGACCTGCGGGTCGGTATGGTCGACGGCGATGGCCGCTTCACCCCCAAATACCTGCCGGCGGTGTTGAGCCCGGCACTCGATGAGTGGCTGCGCACTGCGATTCTCAAGGGTGCAGTGGACGAGGGCTTCTTCCAGTACCAAGGCTCGCTGAACCACGACGCACTGCCTGCCTCGCGCAATATCAGCCTGTTCTTCAAGGTGCATGATGCCGAGCTGGCATTCCAGCCGGGCTGGCCGCACGTGAGCAAGGTCAAGGGTGAAGTGTTTGTCGAGGAAAGCGGCGTGCGCATCCTGGCCAGCAAGGGCCAGTTGCTCGACACCAAGGTCAATGATATCTACGTCAACATTCCCCACGCCCCCGAAGGCAAGGACAGCCACCTGCTGCTCACCGGCAACTTTGCCGGTGGCCTGGGCGATGGCCTGAAAATCCTTCAGGAAGCGCCGATCGGCACCGCCTCGACCTTCGCTGGCTGGAAAGGCGAGGGCGACCTGCAAGGCAAGCTGGACCTGGATATTCCCCTAGCCAAGGGCGCCGATCCCAAGATCGTGGTGGATTTCAAGACCGACAAGTCCCGCCTGCAACTGGCCGAGCCTACGCTGGACCTGAGCCAGCTCAAGGGTGATTTCCGCTTCGACAGCGCCAAGGGCCTGAGTGGCCAGAACATCAGCGCCCAGGCCTTCGACCGACCGATCACCGCGCAGATTTTCGCCGATGGCAAGCCAGGCGACCTCAACACCCGCGTCACCGCGAAAGGGCAGGTGACCGTCAAGCGGCTGACTGACTGGCTGAAGGTCAGCCAGCCGTTGCCGGTGTCCGGCGATATCCCCTACCAATTGCAGCTCAACCTCGATGGCGCCGACAGCCAGTTGATGGTCAGCTCCAACCTCAAGGGCGTGGCCGTGGACCTGCCGGCGCCGTTCGGTATGCCGGCGAGCCAGGGCCGCGACAGTGTGTTCCGCATGACCTTGCAGGGTAAGGAGCGCCGTTACTGGTTCGATTATGGCGAGTTGGGCAGCTTCACCTTCGCCGCCCCGGCGGACAATCTCGCCGACGGCCGGGGTGAGCTGTTCCTGGGAGATGGCGATGCGGTGTTGCCGGCCGGCAAGGGCTTGCGAATCCGCGGCGTGTTGTCGGAGCTGGATATCGACCCCTGGAAAAAGCTCGTGGACCGCTACGCCGGCAACGACCCGGGGGGCAGTGCCAAGCAGTTGTTGAGCGGGGCCGATTTCAAGGTCGGCAAGCTGACCGGTTTCGGCACCCAGTTCGACCAGGTCAGCTTGCAGCTGGACCGCAAACCCGCTGCCTGGGGCTTGCAGTTCGACAGCCAGCAGGCCAAGGGTACCGTGGGGTTGCCGGACGCCAAGGGCGCGCCGATTGCAGTCAACCTGCAGTACGTGAAGCTGCCTGCGGTGGATCCGACCGTGCAGGCGGATGAAAATGCGCCGGACCCATTGGCTGATGTTGATCCCAAGGATATTCCCGCGCTGGATATCTCGATTGCCCAGTTGTTCCAGGGCCCGGACCTGGTAGGTGCCTGGTCTCTGAAAGTTCGCCCGACCACCAGGGGCATGGCGTTCAACAGCCTGAACCTGGGGCTCAAGGGCATGGTGCTCCAGGGCGCCGGCGGTTGGGAAGGTGCACCCGGTGCCAGCAGCAGTTGGTACAAGGGCCGCCTCGATGGCAAGAACATTGGCGACGTGCTCAAGGGCTGGGGATTTGCGCCGAGCGTGACCAGCGAAGATTTTCACGTGGACGTGGACGGCCGCTGGCCGGGTTCGCCGGCCTGGGTAGGTCCCAAGCGTTTCTCCGGCAGCCTGGACGCCAGTTTCCGCAAAGGCCAGTTTGTTGAAGTGGACGGCGGTGCGCAGGCCCTGCGGGTGTTTGGCTTGCTGAACTTCAACTCCATCGGTCGCCGGCTGCGCCTGGACTTCTCGGACTTGCTTGGCAAGGGCTTGAGTTATGACCGGGTCAAGGGCTTGCTGGCCGCCAGTAACGGCGTGTTTGTAACCCGTGAGCCGATCACCATGACCGGCCCGTCGAGTAACCTGGAGATCAACGGCACCCTGGACCTGGTGGCTGATCGCGTCGATGCCAAGTTGCTGGTGACGCTGCCGGTCACCAACAACCTGCCGATTGCTGCATTGATCGTCGGCGCGCCGGCCATTGGCGGGGCGCTGTTCCTGATCGACAAGCTGATTGGCGACCGTGTTTCGCGTTTCGCCAGCGTACAGTACAAGGTAGAAGGCCCGTGGAAGGACCCGAAAATCACCTTCGACAAGCCATTTGAAAAGCCAAACTGAGTACCTGTGGAGTAGCATGGCCGCATGCCTTTTCTGGAGTGTGGGCCCATGTCCTTTGCGGTAATTCAAATGGTCAGCCAAAGCGATGTGCTGGCCAACCTGGCTCAGGCCCGGCGCCTGCTGGAGCAAGCGGCGGCGGGCGGTGCAAGGCTTGCGGTACTCCCGGAAAACTTCGCCGCCATGGGCCGTCGCGATGTGGCCGATATCGGTCGCGCCGAGGCCTTGGGCGAAGGTCCGATCCTGCCATGGTTGAAACAGACCGCCCGCGACCTCACCTTATGGATAGTGGCCGGCACTTTGCCGCTGCCCCCAAAGGATCAGCCGAACGCCAAGTCCAATGCCTGCTCGCTGCTGATCGATGATCAGGGCGAAATCGTTGCCCGCTACGACAAGCTGCACCTGTTCGATGTCGATGTGGCCGATGCCCGGGGTCGTTATCGTGAATCCGATGACTATGCTCATGGTAGCCAAGTGGTCGTGGCGGATACGCCGGTCGGCCGCCTGGGGCTGACGGTGTGTTACGACTTGCGCTTCCCGGAGCTATACAGCGAATTGCGCGCTGCGGGTGCCGAGTTGATCACCGCGCCCTCGGCCTTTACAGCGGTAACCGGCGCCGCGCACTGGGATGTGCTGATCCGTGCGCGTGCCATCGAGACCCAGTGCTACCTGCTGGCGGCCGCCCAGGGTGGCGTGCATCCGGGGCCCAGGGAAACCTTCGGGCATGCAGCGATCATCGACCCATGGGGGCGCGTGCTGGCACAACAGGATCAAGGCGAGGCGGTGTTGTTGGCCGAACGCGATAGCAGCGAACAGGCGTCGATACGGACGCGTATGCCGGTGGCGGGCCACCGGCGCTTTTTCTCGCAGGGCGCACAGCGACCTGCTTCAGAACGATGAATTTAAGGCCAAACCTATGAGCGAGTTGTTGTCCTCAGTCAGTGAACACCTCCTGGCGCCTGGTGGCGTGACCATCGAAAGCTTGCAAACGGTCCTCGGCGATCTGGCCGGGCCAGGCATCGACGCTGCGGACCTATATTTCCAGGGGCAGATTTCCGAGTCCTGGGCCCTGGAAGACGGGATCGTCAAGGAAGGCAGCTTCAACCTCGACCAAGGCGTGGGTGTGCGTGCGCAGTCCGGTGAAAAAACCGGCTTTGCCTACAGCAACGCCATCACCCTGGAAGCCCTGGGGCTGGCGGCTCGCGCAGCGCGTTCGATCTCCCGTGCCGGGCAAAACGGCACGGTGCAGGCGTTCAGCACCCAGGACGTGGCCCAGCTGTATGCCCCGGATAACCCATTGGAAGTGATCAGCCGCGCCGAAAAGGTCGAGCTGCTCAAGCGTGTGGACGCGGCGACCCGCGCCCTGGATCCGCGTATCCAGCAAGTCACCGTAAGCATGGCCGGGGTGTGGGAACGCATCCTCGTGGCCTCCACCGATGGCGGCCTGGCGGCGGATGTGCGGCCGCTGGTGCGCTTCAATGTCAGCGTGATCGTTGAACAGAATGGCCGTCGCGAGCGCGGTGGCCATGGCGGCGGTGGGCGTACCGACTACCGTTATTTCCTCACCGAAGACCGCGCCATGGGGTATGCCCGTGAAGCGTTGCGCCAGGCCCTGGTCAATCTGGAAGCAATTCCGGCCCCGGCAGGTACGTTGCCGGTGGTATTGGGCTCTGGCTGGTCCGGCGTGCTGCTGCATGAAGCGGTGGGCCACGGCCTGGAAGGTGATTTCAACCGCAAGGGCAGTTCCGCCTACAGCGGGCGCATGGGCGAGATGGTTGCGTCCAGGCTCTGCACCATCGTCGATGACGGTACCCTGGCCGGGCGTCGCGGTTCGTTGAGCGTCGATGACGAAGGCACCCCGACCGAGTGCACCACGCTGATCGAAAACGGTGTGCTCAAGGGCTACATGCAAGACAAGCTCAACGCGCGCCTGATGGGCGTGGCCCGCACCGGTAACGGTCGTCGCGAGTCCTACGCGCACCTGCCGATGCCGCGCATGACCAACACCTACATGCTCGGCGGCGAAAGCGATCCGGCCGAAATCATCGCCTCGGTGAAACGCGGCATCTACTGCGCCAACCTCGGTGGTGGGCAGGTGGACATCACCAGCGGCAAGTTCGTGTTCTCCACCAGCGAGGCGTATTTGATCGAAGACGGCAAGATCACCGCGCCGGTCAAGGGTGCAACGTTGATTGGCAACGGCCCGGAAGCCATGAGCAAGGTGTCGATGGTCGGTAACGACCTGTCGCTGGACAGCGGTGTGGGGACGTGCGGCAAGGATGGTCAGTCGGTGCCGGTGGGTGTCGGCCAGCCAACCTTGAAAATCGATGCGATCACCGTGGGTGGCACGGGGTCGTAAGAACGGGAGCTTCGGGTGGCGAAGGCCGCCACCCGGGGAAGAGGGTCAGCGCAGGCCGCGTTGACTATCGTCCAGCTCACGGATGTATTTGAAGATTTTTCGGCTGGAGGCCGGTGGCTTGCTTTGCGCCAGTTCGTGCTGGGCCTGACGGATCAGGGAGCGCAATTGTTGGCGATCGGCATCCGGGTACTCGATGACGAACTTCTCCAGTACCGCGTCATCGCCAGCGATCAGGCGATCACGCCAGCGTTCCAGGTTATGGAAGCGCTCGTTGTACTGGCGAGTGGAGGCATCGAGTTGATCGAGCAACGTCAGAATGGCGTCAGTGTCCTGGTCGCGCATCAGTTTGCCGATGAACATGAGGTGCCGTTTACGCGCGATATTCGCGGTGTGCTTGGGCGCATCGTTCAGAGCCCGGCGCAGGGCGTCGGTCAATGGCAGTTTTGCACACAAGTCAGGCTTGAGTGTTGTAAGGCGCTCGCCGAGGTCAACCAGAGCATGCAGCTCGCGTTTGACCTGAGATTTGCTTTTCTCCCCATCGAGGGAGTCGTCGTAAGAATCAACCATGGTGGCAGTCCGCAAAGAAACGCCGCCATGATAACCAGTCGGGGGCCGCTTGTCCGGCCCGGTCGCTAGAAGGCCTTAACCGAAAGCAGAATTTGAGTGGAGAAAACCATGAGTGCAGCCCAAAGCGTCGGTCCGCAAGCGTTACCGGCACTGCAGGAACAAGTCGAGCAGATCATTGCCGAGGCCAAGCGCCAGGGGGCCAGTGCCTGTGAAGTGGCGGTGTCCCTGGAGCAGGGGTTGTCGACATCGGTGCGCCAGCGGGAAGTGGAAACCGTCGAATTCAACCGCGACCAGGGGTTTGGCATCACCTTGTACGTGGGCCAGCGCAAGGGCTCGGCCAGCACTTCTGCCAGCGGCCCGGAAGCGATTCGCGAAACTGTTGCAGCAGCGCTGGCGATTGCCAAGCACACCTCCGAAGATGAAAGCTCCGGCCTGGCTGATGCAGCCCTGATGGCTCGGGACTTGAAGGATTTTGACCTGTTCCATGCCTGGGACATCACCCCGGAACAGGCTATTGAACAGGCTTTGACCTGTGAAGCGGCGGCATTCGATGCCGACAGCCGGATCAAGAACGCCGATGGCACCACCTTGAGTACTCATCAGGGTTGCCGCGTATACGGCAACAGCCACGGTTTTATCGGCGGTTATGCCTCGACGCGTCACAGCCTGAGTTGCGTGATGATCGCCGAAGCCAACGGCCAGATGCAGCGTGATTACTGGTACGACGTGAACCGCCAAGGCGAATTGCTGATGGACCCGGTACTCATCGGCCAGCGTGCCGCGCAGCGTGCTGCCAGCCGCCTGGGCGCGCGCCCGGTGCCGACCTGTGAAGTGCCGGTGTTGTTCTCGGCGGAACTGGCCGGTGGTTTGTTCGGCAGTTTCCTTGGGGCGATTTCCGGTGGCAACCTGTACCGCAAGTCGTCGTTCCTGGAAGGTGCGATTGGCCAGAAGCTGTTCCCGGAATGGCTGACCATCGATGAGCGCCCGCACCTGATGCGCGCCATGGGCAGTTCGTCGTTTGACGGTGATGGCCTGGCCACCTATGCCAAGCCGTTCGTCGAGAACGGTGAGCTGGTGTCCTATGTGCTGGGCACCTACGCCGGTCGCAAACTCGGCCTGCCAAGCACCGCCAACTCCGGTGGCGTACACAACCTGTTCATCACCCATGGCGATGAAGACCAGGCGGCGCTGTTGCGGCGCATGGGCCGTGGCTTGCTGGTCACCGAGTTGATGGGCCATGGTCTGAATATGGTCACGGGTGATTACTCCCGTGGTGCGGCGGGTTTCTGGGTGGAAAACGGCGAAATCCAGTTCGCCGTGCAGGAAGTGACCATCGCGGGCAACATGCGTGACATGTTCAAGCAGATTGTCGCGGTGGGTAATGACCTGGAACTGCGCAGCAACATCCGCACCGGTTCGGTGTTGATCGAAAAGATGACCGTCGCCGGCAGCTAATCCGCCGACAGACGCCATAAAGAAGGCGCGCCACCCATTGGGTGGCG